>CAZEAH010000155.1:0-6959 GCA_964510075.1 uncultured Leptospirales bacterium
TCGCCTGCCTGCCGGATTGCCTCCAGTGTCGGCGCCTGCGCCGCCCGCGCCTGCCCGAACGCTCCGCCGCCCTTTTCTTTATGAGCGGTACGACGGCCAGCGCGTAGGCGGCGGTGAGGAGAAAAAACGCGCCCATTACCGCGGCGACCCAGTAGTTTTCAAAAAGCACGTTTCCCGCGTAATCCCGGCTGGTGTCAGCGAAAATACCGAGCAAAAGCCCCGTGAAAACCAGGGCCGTAAAGGCCGGAATTACGATGCCGAACGGAATTTTAAACGAGCGCTCCCGGTCGCCCTGGAGCCTGCGGAGGCGGATCACGCACAGGGCCATGACGACGTAAATGAAGCATTCCAGGGCGGCCGCCATGAGGATAATGAAGAGATACAGGCCCGTAAAGAAGGTCACCAGGCTTACCGCAACGGCGAAGAGAGCGAGCGCGAGGATCGCGACCCTTGGAGAGGCGTGGTCGGGGTGCAGCGACGTGAAAATCCGCGGGAGGACGTTATCGCGCCCCATGGCATAGGCGAAACGCGAGGTATTGAGCAGGCCCGAATTGAACGAGGTTACCGACGCGAGTACGCTCATAATCATGAAGAGTATAACGCCGGGGCCGCCGAACAGGTTCCTCCCGAACAGTATGTGCGGAATCGGAGTGCCGCCCGCCAGCTGTTCCTCGGTAAGACCGGTGTACATGGCGACCGTAAAGAGAGAATAGGTCACGGCGAGGAGTCCTATCGCCAGCAGCATCCCCCGTCCGATAAGCCGGTAGTCGGTGGTCTCCTCGGCCAGCGGTGTTACCCATTCGAATCCCACATACAGGAAAACCCCCACTCCCGCGGCGCTGAGTACGCTGTTCGCGGTGAATTTGAGGCCCGCAATGGCCGCCGTGATGTCGACAGGGTGGGTGCCGAGGGTATAGAGGGAAACCCCTATCAGAAAGGCTATCATTGAATACGTGAGCACATCCTGCACCAGCCCCGTGATGAGCACGCCGCGGTAATTGATGAAGGCCACGAAGGCTATGAAAAAGAGCATCCAGAAAAACCGGTCGAACTCGTGCCCCACCAGCGTCAGGGTCGACGAGAGCACGCTGGAAAGCAGAAAGCTCTCGGCCCCCACCATCGATATCCCCAGGAGCACGTAGAACATTCCGATAATTATCGCGACGCGCTCGCTGAAGGCGTTCTGGATGAACAGTTTGATGCCCGCCGCCGTGGGATAGAGCGAAGTGAGCTCAGCGAAACACATCGACGAAAGCAGGCACAGAAGGCCCGCCACGAGGATGGATATCCAGGCCAGCTCGCCCGCCACTATGGTCGCCACCTGGATGCCCGCCAGGTAGCACGAGGTGGCGATCGCCATTCCGGACGAGGTGGAGACGACGGTACGGAGCTTTAAAACCTTCCTGAGCTCGGTCATGGGGCCCACCTCAGACGTCCGGCCAGATGATCATGGTTATGGCGTCGAGCCGGACCACGTCCTCCTGCGACGCCTTTACCTTTATCTCTCCCGCCAGGTATTTCTGCGACGGGTTGAGGTCTCCCCAGAACATGTCGCACAGGTCTTCGCTCGAGGCGGTCACGATGACGTCGGGCGTCCCCTTTGCCCCCGCATCGTATGAAACGATCTCGCCCTTCACCACGTCCATCGTGAATACGTCGCCCGTGTCCTCGGCCACGAAATGCAGCAGCCGCGACCAGTCGCGCTGCATGCGCCTGAGCCGCTTGTTTTCGTTGCACTGCACTTTGTAATCCGCGAGCGCCTCCAGGATCTCTTCCTTCTTTGCCATTCATCTCCCCCTGATATACCCTGTCGTCAATCGTTCCTTCCTATGCCGCTCTCCCCGGCGAGCTCTTTCATCGCTCCGTCGAGCGCCTCCAGGACAAAATCGACCTCCTCGGGCGTAATGACGAGCGGCGGCATGAAGCGGCAGATGCTCGGATCGTTTCCGGTGTAGATGGCGAGCACCCCGCGCTCGGCGAGCTTTCTGGTAAGGCGCGGTCCTATGGACTCGTTCGTGTACTGCAATCCCATCATAAGCCCCTTCCGCCGCACCTCGAGCAGCAGGTCGGGATAGAGGCCGAGCAGGCGGTCGAATCCCTCGCCGAAGCGCCGCCCCATGGCCTCCGCGTTACCGGCGAGATCGTGTTTCAAGATGTATTCTATCGTGGCAAGCCCCACTATACAGCCCAGATCAGACCCTCCGAACGTCGAAAGGTGTATGAAGGGATGCGGAATGAAAAAGTCCATTATCTCTTCTTTGAAAATGGTCGCGGAGATGGGATAGATGCCGCCGCCCAGCGATTTCGCGACGGTCATAATGTCGGGCGCCACGCCCCAGTGCTCGGAGGCGAACATCCTGCCCGTCCGCGCGAAGCCGGTCTGGATCTCGTCGAAGATAAGGAGTGCTTCGTGCTCGTCGCAGATTTTTCGCACGCCGGGAAGATAGTCGTCGGGGGGGATGTTGATGCCGCCCTCTCCCTGGATCGGCTCCAGGATGACGGCCGCGGTGTCGTCCGTTACGGCCTTTCGCATGGCATCCAGGTCGCCGAAGGGCACCATGGTGAAACCCGGCATGAGCGGCTCGAACGGCTCGCGGTAGGCGGCGCGCCCGATGGCCGAGAGCGAAAAACCGGTGTGGCCGTGATAGGCCTTCTCGGCATAGACGATGCCCGGCCTCATGGTGAATCCTCGCGCGATCTTGATCGCCGCGTCGTTGGCCTCGCCGCCTCCGGAGCCGAATACCACCCCCTTCAGATCGTCGCCGGGAGCGATCTCCGCGAGCTTTCTGGCAAGGTCGGCCTTCTGGCGCGAGCAGAGCAGGAACACGCCCATGTCGTAGGTGTCGAGGGCTTTCTTAAGCGCCGAGGCGATCTCCTGATTACACCGCCCGACATTCATTATCCCCGAGCCGGTCTGGCAATCGATATACCGCCTGCCGGTGATGTCCCACGTGGAGGCCCCCTCCCGCTTCTCCTCGATTATATCGATACCCGCGCTTTTCAGGGTGCGCACCTTCAT
Organism: uncultured Leptospirales bacterium; assembly: GCA_964510075.1. Lineage (GTDB taxonomy): Bacteria > Spirochaetota > UBA4802 > UBA4802 > UBA5368 > MVZN01. Next base: position 3,020 of record CAZEAH010000155.1, read on the forward strand.
CGGGCTGATGAATTCGGCAAAATCCGCCAGGGCACGCTTTTTTAGTTCTTCGTTCGCGTCGCTCATTGCTTCCTCCGGAAGAGAGGGATAACGCTCAGGCACGATGGGACAGGCTCCCACAGGGAAGGATTCATATACGCTCGCGCATGCCTTGTCAATAACTATTCTATTGTTGTATGTTTACAAGGTTCCGACAGCAAGCATACCCTGAGAAATCCCATGCCGATCCGCAAAGCCACCAAACGCCGCTCGTAATTGGTATCTTTTTTATTTTCTCTTTATAGGGTAAGCATACTTGTGCATCACAAATGCTTGTTGGAAAGGCCTTCAAAACGCATCCGCCCCCGCGGTGCGATTCGGGGAGCAGACAAATACTCCGCACCGGATGAGTATCGGCATGAAACTGTTTAACGTACTTCCGGGCTTGGCCCGGGCTGGAATAGCAGGACTTCTCAGTGCGCGTTCGCCGCTGCAGCTTGTCGTTCAGCTTACCGACCGCTGCAACGCCCGCTGTCCGCAGTGCGGAATGAGGTCGGGCGAACGGTTCCCCAGATCGACCCTCGATACGGGGTTTGTAAAACAGATCATCGACCGCTTTGCGTCATTCGGCGGCGCCGCAATCTCATTCACCGGCGGCGAGCCGCTCATGATTCGAGAAGAACTTATTGAGCTCATCCGGCACGCGGGGGATCGGAAAATACCGCATATTCGTACGGGTACAAACGGCTATATTTTTCGCGATCATGAAAGCGCCGCCTACACCGACGGTATTCACCGTCTTGCCCACAGACTCGCAGAGACCGGGCTTTCTACGTTCTGGATAAGCATCGACTCCGCCTCGCCGAAGACCCATGAAGCGATGCGCGGCCTGCCGGGGGTCATACGGGGCATCGAAAAGGCGCTGCCAGTTTTCGAATCATTCGGAATCTACCCCTCGGCCAATCTCGGAATAAACCGCAATACCGGCCTAAAAACCATTCATCCGATGCGCGATGTCAACGACAGCGCAGAGTACGATCGCATATATGACGGTTTCAGGCATGCCTTTCGATCCTTCTACCGGCTTGTGCGCGAACTCGGCTTTACGATCGTTAACTCCTGTTATCCGATGAGCGTAGACCCGCATGACGGGGATTTAAGCGCGGTATATGGCGCCTCCTCGTCGGACAACATCATTAGATTTACCTCCGGAGAAAAAACCGCGGTATATCAGGCCCTTTTTGATACTATTCCCGAATTTCGGGAAAAACTGCGTATCTTCTCACCCCGCAGCTCGCTGTATTCGCTGATTCTCCAGCATCGCGGCGAAAACCGCGCCTCCTATCCCTGCCGCGGAGGCATCGATTATTTCTTTATCAGCGCCGCCGACGGAGCGGCATACCCCTGCGGTTACCGGGGATCCGAAAAACTTGGAGATTTCAGAGAGATGGACCTTAAAGAGATACGAAATACGCCATTCTGCACCCTGTGTGACTGGGAATGTTTTCGGGACCCATCGGAGCTCATCGGACCGATTCTGGAGTTCCGGGAAAACCCGGCGGGACTGGTCGGTAAAATGAGACGCGACAGTGTTTTTATGAACCTCTGGAGAGAAGATCTCGCTTATTACAAAGCGTGCTCTTTTTTCAATGGAAGGACAAAACCCGATTATCGAAAAATGAGTCGATTCGGCACGCCGTCCTGACGGGTTTCTTAACATAAAACCACCGTGTTCCCGGCTGTCAGACAGCGGGGGACACGGGGGATGTTTCTTCAGCCGACCGCCTCAATCGCCTGTCGGCGATATTCCTCACGCCGTGCGGTTAAATCGTCATAGCCTTTTTCCGCCGGCCCCAGTATGCTCTCGAGAGCAATGTCCCACCGGTACGCAAGCGCGTTTTCGCGGCAGGCGCGCCGCAACTCCGCGTATTTTTCCCCGTCATTCGCTTTCAAATCCACAAAAGAGAGTATCTCACGCGCCCAGTCACCGGGACTTGCCGCGTCCAGCACCCAGCCCGTATGGCCGTTTAAAACAATCTCCTGGGGGCCGCCAATGTCCGACACCAGCGCCGGCACGCCGCACGCCTGGGCCTCGAGGACCGCCATTCCGAAAGTGTCGGTGATGCTCGGGAAAACGAAGAGGTCCGCCGAAGCGAATAATTTCGGCATTTCTCGTCTTTCCATCCTGCCTGTGAAAACCAGCCCCTCAATTTCATTATGTTTTTCCTCATATTCCGGGCGAGACGGTCCGTCGCCCGCGATTACAAGATTCACTTCCACTCCCTCTCTTCGCAACAGTCGGAACACCTCAAAAAGAAAATCGAGGTTTTTGTCGTGTGAAACCCGGCCGGCGTACAACATTGTAAAACCGAACGGCGCCGCGTACGTCCCTCGATAGTAGTCTTCCACTCTCGCTTCCGGGGTAAACAGGGCCCCGTCGATTGCCCGTTTGAACAGGCGCATGCGGCTTCGGTCGATGCCCCTGTTCTCGAGTATTTCGATGTATTCGCGCGTGGGAACCAGCACCTCGTCCATTGCCGAATAGAACCACCGGGTATAGCTTTCCACAATCCCGGCCATCGAGTCGTCATCCACCAGCTGGGTGGCCTGCATGGCGAAATCCGTGTGATAGATACCGACACACCTCATGTTCATAAGACGGGCGAGCAGAAGGCCTAGCAGACCGACGGGCCCCGGGGTTGAAATCAATACCTCTTCCGGATCATATTCGCACAGCAGCCTGATTGATTTAAGCAGCGAGGGCAGGCGCAGCTCTATTGTCTCGTAATTCGGCACCCGGAAGCTATGGAAAGACGGAAGGCTTATTACCGTGCCGCGCTCCGGCGCGCGGTCAGGAGCAAGCGCGGTAACGATCCGCACATCGCCCCCATCCAGCGCGGGAAGCGCGCTGATTTCCTTTAACGTTGAGGCCACTCCGTTCAATTCATCGAAGGTATCGGTAAACCAGAGGATTTTTTTCCGTTCCCCCTCGCGTCTGAGGGAAAATTTCTCGGTAAGTCTGTCCAGCAGGTTTCTGCCCTCATACATAACCTTCATGGTGGTGAAAAACGGGGCCGAAAGAAACAAACCGATCAGCGAGGAAGAAATACTTCTGATGAAGCCCTCAAGGTTACCGGAAGAGACATCTCTGGTGAGTGAGGATATCACCATCTTGAAAAAAGCGTCGGTTATATCGCCGATTTTGTCGTACACCGCGTTGATCCGCCTGTCCATTTCCCTCTGTTCTACGCCGTTCAGCTCTTCCAGCAGCTCCAGCAGAAGCCGGCGAATGGTGTCGTCCCTGTATTCGCTTCTCGTTTTGAGCAGTTTTACCGACACCTGCTGCCTGAGGGTGAGCGAATCCCTGTTGAAAAACGCGTCAGTCGCCTGCGCGACAAGCGATTTCGTGATTTCGGTTCCCCGGGAACAGGAAAAATCATACGCGATCTTGTAGATCATGAAGGCAAGCGACTGATACGTATTATGCCTGCCGTCGGGAAGGGTTTTTTTATTCCGCAGAAGGGAAATGAAGTCACCCGGTGAATTCGCGTCCCCGACCGTAAAGGTTTTACCGATAAAAAGCCCCGCATGATCGTCCGATCCACCGGTAAATCCCTTAATCCATGGGTCCGCGCTCGCCGGCTCGATGCGGTGAACCGCCCGTATCTCATCTATATAATCCGGGGTGATATTCATCAGCGCGCGCATCCATGCGATATTGTGCAGGCGATTGCGCGCGCCATTGATCCCTTCAAAAACATCAAACAGAAGAATCAGTTTTTCGAGATGATGAAACGATATCCGGCCGTTTACCGAAAACGTGGCATGCGCGACCGAATGCGCGAGATTGCGCTCGATCAGATAGTCCCTGAACCGGTAGATGTTCTCCCTGAGGTGCTGTATGGCCTCGAATTCCGCGGAGCTGAGGCCATACACGAGCACGTGCACTTTGCATCCGTCC
>CAZEAH010000156.1:0-3635 GCA_964510075.1 uncultured Leptospirales bacterium
CCCCCCCCCCCCCCCCCCCACCCCGATGTAATTCGGAAAGGGGCTACATCCTTATAAGCCGCGCGATGCGGTCCTCAATGGAGGGATGGGTCGCGAAGAGCGACACGCGCTTGCCGGAGCTGATTTTGGCCATGGAGAAGGAATCCTTCTTCTCCGGCATTCCGGCCGCCTCGGCCAGGCGTTTGAGGGCGTTAGCCATGGACGTGGGCGAGGTGTATTTCGCCGCTCCCGCGTCGGCGCGGTACTCGCGCATGCGCGAGAATGCCGCGAGCGGAATGGAGGCCAGAAGCATCAGGAAGGTTTCGAGAACCATCACCGTCATGATGTAGCCGATGAAACCGAGTCCGCCGCCGCCCTCGTCGTCGCGAAGGAAGCTGTCGAGGAGCTGGGCGATGATGCGCGAAAGAAACATCACGAGCGCGTTGACGACGCCCGTAAGGAGCGTCATGGTGACCATGTCGCCGCTTGCGATGTGGCTCACCTCGTGCGCAGCGACCGCCTCTACCTCCTCACGCCGCATGGACGAGAGGAGCCCGGTCGAGAACGCCACCAGCGATTTGCTCTTGGACGGGCCCGTGGCGAAAGCGTTGGGCTCGGCCGCCTGGTATATGCCTACCTCGGGGACCTCGGGAAGGCCGGCCTTGCGGGAGAGACGCGCGACCATTTCGTAGATCTCCCGCGCTCCAGGATCCCGGGTCGTGCCGTCGATGAGCTGGATATTGTAGGCCCGCTTGGCCATCCAGCGGCTTATGGCGAGCGAGATGAACGCGCCGGACATGCCGAAAATACCGCAGAAGATCGCAAGGCCGTACATGCCGCCCGTCACCTGTATACCGAGGAGCGGCAGTACGATGTTCATGATGAGGCTTACCGTCACCACAACGAGGATGTTGGTGAGCAGGAACAATCCTATCCTTTTAAGCATTCGTTTTCTCCGTGGTATATAAAGATTCTTTGCCATCCGGAGGGGCCCGCCTCAACACGTTGAATGCGGGGCCATACTCTCCGGCGTAAGTACGGCTTCGTAATACACCGTGAACCAGTCGGACGTTGTTTTAAAGATACCCTCGCGCGGATACCGCTGTCAAGGGAAATGATTATGTTTCTGGCATTCGGATCGGCGGTTTGTTACGGAGAATATGGATGATCGGCTCCGGGATATGGATGCTGATGGTCTTACACCATCGGGGGAACGCGAAATTAGCGCTTGACAAAATTAGTACATATGGTATAGTGATCTCTGTGCAATATAATTTTATATGGTGCAATGATTGGGGCAGGTCAATATCCGGAATGGTTCCTGTGCGCATATGAATCGATGAGTACGGGAGGGAATGCATGAGCGAAAAACGATACACACGCCGGCGTTTCATACACGAAATTGTTCTGCCTGCCGCGACCGCAGCCGCCGCTACGGGATTGTTCTCCACGATATCGTGCGGAAAGGGCCCATATTCCACGGACATGGAGAAGCCCAACATCGTTTTAATAACGGCCGACGATCTGGGTTGGCGTGACCTCTCGTGTTACGGCAACACGAACATCGAAACGCCGCGGCTGGACTCCCTTGCGCGCCAGGGAGTGCGGTTCACAAACGCCTTCGTGGTGGCGTCGAGCTGCGCGCCCAGCAGAGCGAGCCTTATAACAGGACAGTATCCGCACACCAACGGCGTGACCGGACTTACCCATATATATAAGACGCGTTCCCTGTCGCCTTTTCATTTCACTCTGCCGAAGCTCCTTCGCGACGCCGGATACAACACGGCCCTGCAGGGCAAGTGGCACCCGTCGCCGTATCTGCCCACCTCGTGGTACGGGTACAACGAGCGGCTTTCCGGGGTGTTGCCCAAAGACTGGTATATTAAAGACGAAAAGCGTGCCGTCGATTTTATCGCGAGGAATAAAAACAATCGCTTTTATCTCGAGCTCAATTTCATGCAGAACCACCGCGATAAGCATGGTGAGTTCACGATGGATCCGGATTTTCCCGTGGACGCAAACGCCGTCAGGGTCCCTGAATACATGACGCTTCCCGACCTGCCGGAACTGCGTGAAGATCTTGCGAAATTCTACAGCCAGACAAAAAAAATGGACCATCTCGTCGGTAAAATACTGGATTTCCTGGATGACAATGGTCTCTCGGAAAATACGCTGGTGGTCTTTATGAGCGACAATGGACCGCCGTATCCCGGGAACAAGATAACCCTCTACGATCGGGGCACCGGCGTGCCTCTCATCCTCCGCTGGCCCGCGAAACTACGGGCCGGGCGTACGATCGCGCATCTGGTGAATACAATCGATATCATGCCGTCCATCCTCGAGGCGGCGGGGATTCCAATCCCTGTCGCGGTGCAGGGACGTTCTTTGCTGCCGATGGCCCGCGCGGACAGGCCGGGGCCGCTGCATGAAGCGGTATTCATGGAAATGACCGATCATGTTCTGCACACTCCTACCCGCGCGGTCAGGACTAACGGGTGGAAATATATCCGCAACTATTCCGATATCGCCATCGGACTCGACCAGAACAATCACATGGAATGGGCGCACAGGATCTGCGAACTGCCGGGCCAGCCGTGGAAAAAACCGCGCCCTCGGGAGGAGCTCTACGACCTCGCGGCCGATCCGAACGAACGCCGGAACCTGGCCGAAGACTCTCGGTACGCCAGGAGACTGGAGGAGATGCGTACCCTTCTCGACGAGCACATGAGGTCAACCGGCGATCCATACCGTGGCCGGGAGTTTGCCTCCGATTTCGATCCGGAACTTTACCGTCCGTATCCGCCGGGTCATATCTACAAATAAACAGCGTCGCCGGGAACCCGTGGGTATGAATCACCCGAATCTGCGCCGATGGCGGATAAACAGAACCGGCATGTAGGTCGAGTCGTTCGCCGGGGCCTAAGTGATTCATAAAAGGCTTGAGAGGCCGAAAAACTTACTTGTAAACCGCGGCATGCCCCTCTATCCTTAGACTCACAAGAGGAGCCCATGGACCCCGCCATCCACCAAAAAATACTCCGCTACCAGCGCAACGAGATCACCGAACACCTGCTTTACGGGATACTTGCCGACAGGGCGCGAGGCAATAACGGGCGCGTGCTCAGGCGAATATCCGACGACGAGCTGAAGCATTACGCGTATTTCAAGAAGCTCACCGGCCGGGAGATCGCGCCAGACAGATGGCGTATCCTGTTTTTCAGAGTGGTTTCCTTTATCTTCGGGCTGACCTTCACCCTCAAGATGATGGAAAACGGCGAGAGCAAGGCCGAACACAACTACGAGGAGGTCGAGGCGCACGTTCCGGGAATCAGGCGCATCATCCGCGAGGAGCGGCGCCACGAGGCCGATCTCATCGATCAGATAGAAGAGGAGGCCCTCCGCCACCTGGGGTCGATGGTGCTGGCGATCAACAACTCGATCCAGGAGATCACCGGCATCGTTGTGGGGCTTACCTTCGCTCTGGCCAACGCCCTCCTGGTGGGCAAGACCGCCCTGATCAGCGGGATCGCGGCGACCCTCGCCATGATAGCCTCTGAATACCTGTCGCAGAAGGCGGAGAATGACGACCCCGCGGCGCCGAAGAGGGCGGCCATGTACACTGGCGCAATCTATATTTTCGTGGTCTCGGCGGTGGT
>CAZEAH010000156.1:3645-6955 GCA_964510075.1 uncultured Leptospirales bacterium
TACTTCGTCTTTTCGAACCATTACGCGGCGCTGGGAGCCGCCATTGGCGCGGTGGTCATTATAGTCGCCGTCTTCACGTTCTTCATGTCCGTGGTCAAGAGCCTCGATTACAAAAAGGCGCTCGCGGAGGTGTCGCTTATAACCGCGGGGGTGGTTGCACTCTCGCTCATGGCCGGTATGGGAATGAGGATGGTTTTTGGAGATTAAAGATGATGGATGATTGTCTCAGGAAAAGCCTTTTATCCGGTGGAGCAGAAAATCTTAAATCTTAAGGGAACCTCTATTAATTAACATTTTTGAGGTTGATAAAGTTGCAACTCCTGATTAAATCAAGGGTTACGATTTCTGATATTGCTAAAAGTTTTAATTTTTAGAGGTTCCCTTAAACCTTGAATCTTGAATCTGAAATCCATTCTTCGGGGGAACACAATGCGAATGCTCGACGTGCGTCAGGTGTGGAACGGTATCGAAATCCGGCTGAGATGGTTCGCACGAGTCTATGCGTTTCTGCTGGCAATAGAAGTCACTTCAATTGCCGCCCTCTTCGCTTTCGGGATTTACGCGATGGCGGGACGGCAGTTCATTATTATGATTACCGATTTCAATTCGTTTACGGACTCAATTAAAGCGAACCAGAACGAACCCATCATCACACTATTCGTCGTGCTGGGAACCCTCGTCTTCCTGCTGGGCATCTATTACAGCCTGAGCCGCGTGCTGAACAGCACCGTAATCACGGCCACACCGGAGGACATCACGGTTTCGCACGGGCCCGTGCCCTGGGCGAGAGGGTGTGTGGTGCGGCGCGGCGCGTTCAATCGCTTCGAAGTGGAGGAACACGCGCAGCGCACAAAGGGCGGCACGACATATTATTACCGCCTGGCGGCGAAGCGGGATGACGAAACACACCGGCTTACCGTATATCTACAGGACGATGCGCACCTTCGAGCCGTAAAGGAGGAGCTGGATAGATTCTATTCGCTCGCCGAAAGCAGCCCGGCGAAGCCGCAATCTTAAATTTTGAATTTTGAATCTTGAATCTTAGAATCCCCCCGGAGGGCGCCATGTCACAGGACCTGTACCGAACGCTTCAGGAACAGCTCGACACCTATTCGCTCGGCTTTCCGTCGACGGAATCGGGCGTGGAGATCGAACTGCTCAGGGAGCTCTTTTCCGACGACGACGCGAACGTATTCCTGAAACTCTCGCCGATGCTTGAGACTCCCGAGGTCATCGCCGCGAAGATCGGCCGCACGGTCGACGATACGAAGATCAAACTGGAGGACATGGCGAACAGGGGGCTTCTCTTCAGGTCGAAGAAAGGGGAGGTGTTGAAGTACGGCGCCATCCCCTTTATGCACGGACTGGTCGAGTTCAACACGCTGCGAATGAGCCGCCGCTTCGCCGAGCTCCTTGAGCGTTATTTCGAGGAGGGTTTCCGCGGGGCGATCGCGAAATCCTCGGGCCTCTTTCTAAGGACGATCCCGGTGGGCGAGTCGGTTACGCCCGAAAACCATGTGGCATCGTTCGATGACGCCGCGGAAATTTTAAGGAAGGCCAGCCCGATCGTCGTCTCGGAGTGCACCTGCCGCAAGCACGCGGGGATTATGGAACACGACTGCGGCAGGCCGATCGAGACCTGTTTTATGTTCGGCTCCATGGCGCGCTATTACATCGATTATGGTATCGGCCGCGAGGTGAGTTACGACGAAGCGATCGGCATCTTGAAGCAGTGCAACGAGGAGGGCCTGGTGGTCCAGCCGGCCACGGCCCAGAACCCGACCGGGATGTGCAACTGCTGCGGGGACTGCTGCGCCGTCCTGAAAAGCCTCAAGCTCCTGCCGAAACCCGCGGAGGCGGTGTTCAGCAACCACTACGCGGTCGTCGACCCGTCCCTCTGCACCGGGTGCGAGGCGTGTGTGGAGCGCTGCCAGATGGAGGCCCTCGAGCTCAACGATATCGCGGGAATCATCGATATCGATCTGGACCGCTGTATCGGCTGCGGCCTCTGCGTTACGGCCTGTCCGGCGCAGGCGCTCGCGCTCGCGACAAAACAGGCCGATGCCCTGCGCACGCCGCCGGCAAACAGCATGGAGCAGATGATGGAGCTCGCCCGGAAGCGGGGCGTGCTGTAGGGAGGACGTGGTACATATAAAGAGCGCGCGCGGTTGATGCCCGGGGCGCTGGTGTACAGACCAATGGAAGGAAGGTGAACAATGATCGGGAAGAGTTCTTCGGGGAAGCGCGTAAAAATTATTGCTGTGGTTCTGGGGGTGCTGTTGTTTGCCGGCCTGCTGGGCTCTGGTCGGATCATTCGTCTCTATCGCGTTATAACACTGTTTGATTCCGATAAGATAGTTGAGAACTTCAGAAGCATGGGCGAGACGCTCGACTCGCGCGTTATACATCGCGGAGGCGAAGTGTTCGAGTTTCGTCGCGCCGAAAGGGCTCTACCCGAAACCTATGTGTTCGGGGGCGCCGCGAAAAAGATCGCTCCATTCATGGAGCGTACGGGAACGACGGGCATTGTGGTTGTACGTGATGACACCATCCTCCACGAGCGTTACTACCTCGGTAACACCGAGACCTCGAAGGCGATCTCGTGGTCGGTGGCGAAATGATTCGTTTCGGCGCTGTTCGGCATAGCGCTGCATGAAGGGCATATAAGGAATGTCATGGAACCGGTGACGAACTATGTCCCGCTTCTCAAAGTTTCCGGCTACAACGATGTTCCGATAAAGCACGTGCTTCAGATGTCGTCGGGAATCCGCTTCAACGAGGACTACGCCGATTTCAATTCAGACATCAACCGTATGGGAAGGGCGTTCGCGCTCAAAACGCCGCTGGATGATTTTGTGGCTTCGCTCCAGTCGGAAAGAAAGCCGGGAGTGTACAACCATTACGTGAGCATGGACACGCAGGTGCTCGGCATGATAATCCGCGAGGCGACCGGCAGGACTCTCTCGGATTATATGGAGGAGAAGCTCTGGAAGCCGCTCGGCATGGAGTCGGACGCTTTGTGGCTCATCGACAGCGCCGGGATGGAAGCGGCCTTTGGAGGGCTGAACGCGGTCCTTCGCGATTACGCGCGTTTCGGGCGGCTCTATCTCAATAACGGCAACTGGAACGGCGTCCAGGTGGTACCCGCCGCCTGGGTAAAAGCCTCCATCACACCGGACGCGCCGCACCTCATGCCGGGCAAGCGCGACAGCTCGGGATGGGTGCTCGGCTACGGCTACCAGTGGTGGATACCGGAGAACCCCGAGGGCGATTTTCTCGCCATCGGGATATACGGTCAGTTCATTTACAT
>CAZEAH010000157.1:0-6942 GCA_964510075.1 uncultured Leptospirales bacterium
AGGTAACATCGCCCTCAATCCGCACGCCCTCGAACGCACGAACGCCCCGCCGTGGGACCGGCCGGGGCGTTCGTGACGCAGTGCGGAAGTTCCGAAAAGACCTACTTTACCGCAACGCGCATGTTGTCAAGATCCACGCGATACCCGCCCGAAACCATTACATACCCCTTGTACATATCGGAGACGTCGGTAATCTTTGCCATGAACCAGGCTTCGTTTCGCGCCTCTTTTTTGTTCGCGGGGGGCCGGTACGCGTCGTCGCGGTGGTTGCCCTCGAACATGATGACGATCGCGCCGAGCTTTATGTCCGCTTTGGTGGCGATTCTCGTTTTCCAGTAATTCTTGGTCCAGATCTCCTTGCCGTCGTGTACCTGCATGAACTGGCCTTCATACTTGGTGGCCGCCGTGGGCGCCGTAACAACTTTGGCAAGCCTTACGTACATCCAGGTTTTCCCGACAAACGCCTCCTTGTCGACGAAATAATCGTCGGGCTGGATGTAATGCGCGTCTGAACCGTCCGCGCCGGGCGCCTCGTATCCCTTTTTGGCCGCGGGGGCGTCCGAATCGGACTTTTTGCTGGTAATGGAATCGGTATTGAACGACGACACCCTGTTGAAGACGTTCATGGCCATATCGCCCCTGGACGAACCCTTGGAGCTGCAGCCCGCGGCCGTAACCGCGATCAGCGCAACGGGTAAAACGACCGCCGCTAACTTTTTCATCTGACTCCTCCTGATTGAGCTGTGATAATCGACCTGCCGGAGGGCCGGGGAACATGGCCAGCGCCCCGCCGAAGGCGGAGTCAAATCGGATGAACCCGGCTATTGGGCACGTCTTAATTCCGCTGTGCGCACTCATTCGCACTTGTATACCGATCCGTTCAATTGTCAAACACATTTGGCCGCGTGAGAGTTCCCGGATCGCCGATACCGGGTTGACAGCCTCCTCCGATCCATGCTACTAATGTCCGTACGCCCGGCGCAGGCCGCTCGGCGCTGCATCGCACACCACACCCGGAGGGAAAGTATGGAACTGCAGGAAGCCCTGCGGAATCGCAGAAGCATACGGAAATTCACCGGCGAGCCGGTGACGGACGACGAGGTCCGCGCCGTACTGGAGGCGGCGCGAATCGCGCCCTCGTGGGCGAATGTCCAGCCGTGGGAGTTCATAATCCTGCGCGACCGCAATATGATCGAGAAGATAACGGCGACCTACGTCGAGAAGAACCCGGCGACAAAATGCTCGCTTGCCGCCTCCGCGCTCGTGGTGGCCTGCGCACGCACCGGAGTGTCGGGATGCTACGACGGGAAGAACCTTACGAAGTTCAACGAGTGGTTCATGTTCGACCTTGGCATGGCGGTCCAGAACCTGTGCCTCAAGGCGCACGCGCTGGGACTGGGTAGCGTGGTGGTGGGCCTTCTGGACCACGACAGGGCAAAGGCCCTGCTCGGCCTTCCGGCAGACCGCGAGGTGGTTGCCTGCATCCCGCTGGGGCGGCCGGCCGTGATCGGGAAGGAGGGCCCCCCGAGGAAGCCGCTTTCCGAGTTCGTGTTTATCGACGCCTACGGAAAGCCCTTCCCCGGATAACAGGCACGTAACGTCTTAATGTCCGTGGCACTCGTGCCCGTGGTCGTGCGCGGCGCACGAGCTTCCCGAGTCCTTCACCGACCCGGCAAGGTAGGCCTCGGCCGCCCGGCGCACGTCGCCCGAACAGCCGCGCACCACTCGAATGCCGTGCATGGCGAGCTTGTTCACCGCGCCCTGCCCCATGTTGCCGGCGAGCATCACGCCGACCCCCATTCCGGCGAGCACGCCGGCAATGTCCGACCTGCATCCACAGCCCGAAGGCGAGGCCACCGACTCCTCGGCGACGATCGTTCCGTTATCCACGGAAAACACCGTAAAGCGCTCGCAGTGGCCGAAATGGCCGTCGATCTCGTTTCCCCTGGTGGGTAATGCCAGTTTCGTCATACTCCGTATCCTCCAGTTAAGCGGGGGGCTCGTGCCCGCCCGCGGTATCACTCCTCTTCGCGCGGCTTTCCGCTGCCACGGCAACGAACCCCGCGCTCCGAACAGCCGCACTGCTCGCCGCGAAACTCGACGACGCCGCCCTCAATCCGAATCGCCCTCCCGCCCACAAGGGCCCCGGCGATCTTTCTGCGCGCCGATTCCACGATCCTTCCCAGCGTCTGGCGCGAGACGTTCATGCGCGCGGCGGCCTCCTCCTGGTACAGCCCCTGATGATCCACAAGCCGGACCGCCTCGAACTCGTCCAGGGTGAGCACTTCCTCCTTGAGCGCGGACGAAGGGACGCCCCGGGGCTTGTAATAGAGAACGCCGGGGTCGGCATGAATTCTTCTGCATGAGAGCGGCCGTGCCATGATTTAATTATGAGCATATGCTCATAATATTTCAATAAAAAAACCGATCACCACGGGAAATATCGCGGGAGCGCGCGTACCGGTTTTATGGTTGTCGCTATGATGCGCTTCATGCTATTCTGGCGGACGATGGCCATTCAGACCGATAACGGTAAAAAGGACGATCGGCGCATTGCGCCGCTTATCGCGCTCGCGGCCCTCGCGTCCCTCGCGGCGCTTGTCGCGCTTCCGATCGTACTCACGCTCATTTCGCCACGGAAGGCGCTGGTGCGCGAAACCGGCGGCGCGTTCTTCGTCGCGCGCCCCTTTATGATCGTCGGAGACCGGCTCCTCTGCCTCCGCCCGGGCGAAAGCTTCCCCGCGCGAAAGGCGGCGCTCGAGTCGCCCGACGGGGGGTTCGTCCCCGCGCTCGTGCCCCTGGGATCCATTGCGTTTATCGAAATCATCCCCGAAACGCCGTCCGCGCCCGAAACGGCGGCCGGCCCCGTGCCCCTTACCCATCTTGGGACCTACCGCATCAACGCCTCGGGCAATCCCGGATACCTGTTCCTGGGGGTAAACAACGGCGTGCTGTACGGATCGGTGCGCTTCCCCGAATGGGGTAAGGGGGCGGCCGAGCCGCTCAAGGGCCTGTATATACGTGGGAACGTCATCGGCTTCACGCGCTCCATCACCACGCCCGCCGAAAGGGAGCGCACCGGCTCGCCGACCTATTTCACCCAGGTGTACACCGGGGAGTACCGCGACGGCGGACGCACCATACAGGGACGGTACACGGTGGGGGGATCGCCGCGCATGTGGGACGCCAGAAAGACGCGCTGAGACGGCCGCTCAGCCCTCCAGCTTCATGCTGCGCAGAATTTTAAAAAACACCGGCTTGTATTCCGGAAAGCTCTTCTCGGTTGCGGTGCCCACCAGCACGTAGCCGCGGTGCCGCTCGACCACAAGGCACAGCATGACCTTCAGCCTGAGCGCGCCCGAGCGGTGCGTAAAGACGGTCATGACGGCCTTCCGCCCGTCCAGCGTGAAATCGTTGCGCTCGACCTCGCGAAACTCGCCGAGCGCCCGCGCGATGTTGTCGAAGGTGATCTCGCGGTAATAGGAGAGCCCCACGTCCTTCGAGAGCTCCTCCACCGAGATGTTGACGTTCTCGCGGAACAGGTCGCCCTTCTCTTCCAGTGGACTGAGGGCCTGCACCACGGTGGCGCCGAGGAGCCCCTCGGTTTTTATCTCCCAGTCGTTCGGAAAGACCACGGAAAAACCCTTCGATCGGTCGCGGAAATACCCCGGCTCCTTTTTGCCGCAGGCGGCGGCGAACACGGCAAGCGCGATGAACGACACAAGCGCGCCTCGCGCGATTGAACTGGTGGACATGCGAACCCTCCCGGCGGAGAATGGAGCGGCCCGAAAGGCCGCGGTCATGCATATAGCACATCCGCGTACGCATGGCAAGCGTATAATGCGCGCCGGTCGCGCGGTACACGCAATATTTATTTGACTTTACGCCATACGCCGGATATCATCACGCCACCATCACGAAAAGAAGGCACACGATATGCCCGGAAGAACGACCAAAAAAGCACCGGCGGCAAAGGCACCGGCACCGGGCCGCCCCCGGAAGAAGGCGGCCGGGGAGCCCGATTATCTCATCGCACTCCTTGTCGACGGAACGGGTATTTACGCCTCGTGGAAGCTCTCTGACTCCCTCTACGGTAAAATCCTCCGGAAGGGCCTTACCGACTATCACGGCGATCCGTACCTGTACCTGCAGGTGCGCGCCGTCGACTCGGGAGGGCCCGCGGAGCTCGAGGAAATCCCCGTGTACGGCAGGGAAAACCGCTGGCACCTCTTCACGACGCGGGAGATGGCGGGCCGCAGAATAGTGATCGGCCTTGCCTACCAGACCGCCAGGGGGAAGCGCGAGACGGTGCTGACCTCTACCGAGATCGACGTACCGCTTAACGACGAGGCGCTCGTGGCGCTCCTGGGGCGACCCCTGCTCCACGACGAGCGCCGGGCGCGCCTGTACGAGGCCAGCGGAGTGCGCGAGCAGCACGCCCCCTTCTCCCCCGGCCTGAGCTCGCGCTAAATGAAGAAGCCCCGTCGGCCGAAGGAACCCGCGGCACGGATCGTGCTGGTTCTCCACGCGCACCTTCCCTACGCGCGCGTGCCGGCCGAGCGCTTCCCGGCCCAGGAGCTGTGGCTGTACCAGAACATGGCCGAGTGCTACATACCGCTGCTGCGCGTCCTTACGCGCCTGGCGGACGAGGGGGTGCGATTCCCCCTGACGGCCTCGCTCAGCCCCACGCTCGTCGCCATGTTCGGCGACGCCCACTACCGCGAAAGGTTCGCCGACTACATCGACTGCGTCATCGCGCTCGCGCGCGTGCACGCCGTTCCCGGAGGCGCGCTCACCGGTGCGCTCGCGGCGCTTGCCGACCGGCTCGAGGAAACGCGCGCGTACTGGAACGGCGCGCGCGGCGACCTGTCCGCTCCCTTCCGGGCCCTTTCCGACCGGGGCGCGGCGACCCTCATCACCACCACCGCCACGCACGCGCTCCTTCCGGCCTACCGCTACAGCCCGGCGCTCGAGCGGCTCCAGATACGCGCCGGCCAGGAGCTCTTCGCGCGCTCTTTCGGACCCGCGCCGCGGGGACTGTGGCTCCCCGAGATGGGCTACCACGCCGGACTCGACGACACCCTTTCCGCCTGCGGCGTCGAGTACACCTTCCTCGAGGCGCACTCCGCCTACCGGGGGGCGGACTCCCCGGAGCACGGCAACTTCATGCCCTTCGCTTCGGAATCGGGCCTGGTGGTGTTCCCGCGCGAGCTCGTGCTCTCGGGCGCCGTGTGGGCGCACCGCACCGGATACCCCGGCGACGGCCGCTACCGCGAGTTCCACGCCGACTACACCTGGCAGATGTCGGAGCTGGAGCTCTCGCGCATGGGGCTTAAGCGCTCGCCGCTCGGCGTGAAGGTGCACCGCATAACGGGCGAGAACGTGCCCCGCGAGCCCTACGACGAGGCCGCCGCGCGCACGGCCGCGCGCACCCACGCCGCCGACTTCATGGCGCGCGTGCGCGGACGCGCCGCCGAAATTACGCCCCTCCTGGGGAGAACGCCCGTTTTCACCCTGCCCTTCGACATGGAGCTCTTCGGCCACTGGTGGTACGAGGGGCCCGATTTCCTGGAGGAGCTCGCGCGCCTGGCGGCGGCCTCCGGAGACGTCGAATTCGTCATGCCGGAGGAGCTCCTTCGAGAGGGGGTCGAGGCGAGCGGACGTCCCGCCGAGGGATCGTGGGGAAAGAGCGGCTACTTCGACACCTGGCTCAACCCGGCCTGCCTGCACGCCTCGTCCATCATCGCCGAGCTCGCCGCGCGTCTTTTCGCGCTCCGGCCCAACGCGCGCAGCCTGCGGGCCTACCGCCAGGCGGCCGCGGAGATCATGCTGGCCCAGTCGTCGGACTGGCCCTTCTTCATATCGTGGGACCGCTTCGCCGATTACGGGAGGGCGCGGCTGGACGAACACATCACCGCCGCCGCGCGAATAATCGCGGGGATGGAGGCCGGGGAGATCGACGACGACTTCGTGCGCGCGCGCGAGGAGCTCTATCCCCTATTCGCCGCTTCCTCTATCGAATCCATCATCTGATTCTCTTCCTTCCAGCCGCGCAGAGCGTGGCGGTAGAAATCGAAATCGGGAACCGAGGCCTCGAGCTTTTTGACAAGG
This sequence comes from uncultured Leptospirales bacterium, assembly GCA_964510075.1. Classification (GTDB taxonomy): domain Bacteria; phylum Spirochaetota; class UBA4802; order UBA4802; family UBA5368; genus MVZN01. Next base: position 6,112 of record CAZEAH010000157.1, read on the forward strand.
AGCTTGCGCGCCCAGCGCCGCTCGGTGTACTCGCAGATGTCGCGGATGTTGCGGCCCGACAGGCCCTCGCTCGCGCCGCCAAGCATGTCGAGCTCGCTCTCGGAGAGGTGGCGCGCGTAGTTGCCGAAGATCGCCGCGCGCTCGCGCGCCGTGGGAAGCGGAAAGTGGATGCTCTGGTCGAAGCGGCTGATGAGCGCGTGGTCCAGGTCCTTCTTGCGGTTGGTCGCGCCTATGGTTATGGTGCTCGCCACCGAGTCGATGCCGTCCAGCCGCCGCAGCAGCACGGAAAGCACGCGGCGCGTCGCCTCGAACATGTTCTGGTCGCGCGAGCCGGCCAGCGAATCGATCTCGTCCAGAAAGAGGATGCTTCCGCCCAGGTCCTCGCAGGCGTCGAATATCTGCGAGAGGTTCTGCGACGACTGCCCGTACCACTTCGACATAATGGACTCAATCGGCACGTACACCAGCGGCACCTTCACCTCGCCGGCGATGATGCGCGCGATCGTCGTCTTCCCCACGCCGGGGCCGCCCTCGAAGAGGATGGCGCGCGGGCGGTTTGACTCGAAACTGCGCCGCGTCATCCTGGCGATCGAGTCGTAGATCTCCGGGTTCATAAGCGGCAGGATGATCGACTCGCGGATCTTGCGCTTCACCTCCTCGTAGCCGGCGATGTACGACCAGTCCAGGTGGCCGCTGTCGCCGTAGATGCTCGCGCCCAGGCGCTTGAGGCGCACCGCCGGATCGTCCTTCAGGCGCGCGTAGGCCGTCTTGAATATCTCGAGCGCCAGCGCGATCTCCAGTTTCGGGTTCTTTCCGGTCACCTCGAACACC
>CAZEAH010000158.1:0-6937 GCA_964510075.1 uncultured Leptospirales bacterium
TCTCGCGATAAAAGGCCGTGAAGAAAAGAACCCGGATTTCATCCGAACGTGAACGTCCGGGGTCAAGCGGACGCTATGGCTCGTGAAGCACGACCGTTACGCGAAACGCGTCCTCAAACATGCGGCGGTTCTTCCTGAGCGCCCAGTTGACAAGGGCGAGGTCGCCCTTCCCCTGGTAGCGTATCGTGACCGCGGCGCCGCGACGCTCCACGGCAAGACCCCCGACGTTCTGGTTGTGCTCCCTGTCGAGGGCGTCGGCAATGCGCAGCACCGCGGCGAGCTTCATCACCATTTCGCGCTCTCGCGGCTCGAGCTTCATATAGTATTCGTGCCTGTCCCTGGGGGGGGACTTTCTGTGATAGCGGGCGACATTCGCGACCACCATCATCTCCTCGTCCGTGAAGCCGGGAAGCTCGGACTGGGAGAGCAGATAGAGCGTGTGCTTGTGGTGGCGCTTGAAGCTGATGAAGCTCCCGATATCGTGCAAAAGTGCCGCCGCCATGAGCACCTTCCGCTCCCCGTGCCCGAACCCGTGGAGCGCCGCTGTCTGGTCGAAAAGTGAAAGGGCGAGGCGCATCACATGCACGCCGTGCGCCTCATCGAAGAGGTATTTGCGCCCCAGATTAATCGCCGAGCTCAACACCGCTTCCTCGACATTGGTGCGGTGGCCGCGTTCGGATATCAGCTCGTCGGCGATATCGAACAGGATCCCTTCTTTTACGCCCACACAGGGGACCAGTATCTCCCGCGCCCCCGTCACTCGCGCGACACGCTCGTAGACCACGGCCGCCGGCAGGATAACATCGGCACGGTCGGGCCGAAGGTCGTATTTTTCCACGCGTTCACGGAACGACATTCCCCAGAGCGACTTGATCAGCGCGCGCAACGCGGTCGTCCTGATTACGCGCACGCCGCCCTCGAGTACGGCGGCACCCGTGAGATCGGCGAGCACTTCGATATTGCCTCCCGTCGCGACAAGGCCCGATGGTTTCCTGTAGCGGGCGGCCGACGGGATCCTGAGCGTCGACACGTATTCGGTGAGCAACCGGTTGAAACGGCCCGGATCTTCCGACGACAGCGAAAGCTCCTCGAGTAGCCTGATGGCCCCCATGGTATGAGACTCGCTCCAGAGGACACCGCCCGCGTCGCACAGGGAGACTTCAACGCTGCCGCCGCCCAGATCGACGAGCAACCATTGCCTGGTCCCGAGATCGATCCTTCGCCGCACCGCCAGGTGCACCAGGCGGGCCTCCTCCGAGCCGCTTATGACCTGGACGTCGATGCCGGCCTTTCTTCGTATCGCGTCGGTGAGGCCTTTCCCGTTCCGGGCCTCCCGGACGGCGCTGGTGGCAACGCACCGGTAATGGGCGATCGAGTCCCTCTCCATGCGCGCGGCGGCGTCCCGAAGGCTCTCGACGGCCCTCTCCATGGCGGATGCCTCCATGGCACCGCTGATAAACACATCATGGCCCAGCCGCACGGGATAGCGTTCCGATTCGATTACCCTGTATACGGATGATGATTCGAACACAACCGACAGGTAGCGTATCGCGTTTGACCCGATATCGATGCCGGCTATTTTAAGGGGGAGACGCACCGCGATTCGGCGTTACTTTTTTTCTTCCGGGTTCATTGACTCGGATTCGGATTGAATGTAGCGGTACCTCTCGACGGCATCGCGCGTCCTCTGCGCGTCACCGCTTCCGACAGCTTCCGAGAGAAGCCGCACGGCCTGAAGGGACTCCTCCAGGTAGGGGTTTATACCGGATTCCTCAAGAGTGAGCGCCTCGTAATCCTCGTAGAACGCGGCGACAAGACCGACATCCGGAAGCGCGCCCGCGTCACACGCGGCGGATATTTCCGCGAAGGCCTTTCCTATCCTCTTTTTCAACTTTTTAAGAGCGACTTTTTTCTTCGCCCCCTTCTTGTCGATGAAGACGGTATTCGACTGTACGTTGGGATTCCCGTACTCCGCGGGATACTCGCAGAATATACTCGTCCGTACGATGTTCCGGTAATCCTTGTATTTAAAGATGAGCTTGAGCGATGAGATCGACGTGATGGGAACGTCAGCCGACAGGGGCACCTTGCCTTTTTCGATCATATCGGCGAGGGACCTCAGGTGCTTCGGAAGATCCAGCATGGCGATGGCGCCCTTGACCTTCTCTTTTCGGCGATTTCCAGCCTTCTCGGGCTTCTTCACTTTCTCTGATTTCTTTTTCATGATGGTAGCCGTCCATGGTTGTTTTTGGGTAAATTTCGTGCGATTCGGAAACGCGGCCTCCCCGGGGGCACTTTGCAGTGTACTTAGAAACGGCATTATTGTTGTATTAATATAAAAAAACTATCAAGGAAAAATCAAGATACCCTGAATAGTCCGTTCCGTCCTTATCCGCCGATTTCGGCCTCGAGCCGCGCTATGATCGTATCCATGGTCTTTATCCGCGCATAGTGCTTGGAATTCGACTCCACGATGGTCCAGGGCGAGGCCGGGGTGCTCGTGCGAAAAAGCATCTCGTCGACCGCCTCCCGGTAGAGGTCCCACTTTTCGCGATTGCGCCAGTCCTCGTCGGTGATTTTCCAGTTCTTATATGGAATCGCCCTTCGCTCTTCGAAGCGCCTGAGCTGCTCGTCCCTGTCGATTTCCAGCCAGAACTTGACCAGCACCGCGCCGAAGTTCACAAGGTGCTCCTCCATCTCGTTGATCTCCCTGTAGGCGCGCCTCCACTCCTCTTCCGCGCAGAAGCCCTCCACGCGTTCGACAAGCACCCTGCCGTACCACGAGCGGTCGAATATGGTGATGTGCCCCGCCTTGGGGACGGCGCACCAGAACCGCCACAGGTAGTGGTGCGCCCGCTCGATATCGTTGGGCGCCGCCACGGGAATCACCTCATAGCCCCGCGGATCCATTTCCTGGATCACGCGCCTGATGTTCCCCCCCTTTCCCGCGGCATCCCACCCCTCGTAGAGCACGATGAGCGGGATCCTCCGCATGTAAATCTCGTGTTCGAGCTCCCGCAACCGCTTCTGCCGCCGTTCCAGCTTCCCGGCATATTCCTCGCGCGAAAGCGAGAGGGAGAGGTCCACACGCGCCAGGACGGACGTGTTAAGGTTCAGCACGGGCGGCGAGGTGCGCGCGGTCCGAGGCGCCGCCTCAGCGGCCGCCCTTTCGATACCGCGCCCGACCGCGTCAATAAACGTCTGCATTATCTTGATGTTGGCGAACCTGCCGTCCACCGCCTCCACCACGGTCCACGGAGCGAAATCGAAATCGGTCCTGCCGATGATGTCGTCAACGACCCGTACATACTCATCGAACCGCTTGTGGTTCCGCCAGTCCTTCGCCGTGATGCGCCATGCCGTGGAGCTATTTTCCTCGAGTTTTTTAAAGCGTTTTTTCTGCTCCCGCCTGTCGATATGCAGGAAGAACTTGACGATTACCGCGCCGGAGTCCGCGAGCTGCCGCTCGAAAGCGCCGATGTCCCGGAGCGCCGCGGCCATCTCCTCCCCGGACAGCTTCCCGCTTACCCGTTTGGTGTACACCCGCGCGTACCAGCTGCGGTCAAAGATGGCGATCCGTCCGCGCACCGGGGTTTTAATCCAGAAGCGCCACAGGAAGGGCCGCATCTTCTCGTCCTCGTTCGGCGTGCGTATCGAATGTACCTGGAAATTGCGGGCATCGATCGCCTGGATGAGATCGTTGATGCGCGAGCCCTTGCCGGCGCCGTCGAGTCCTTCGAACGCGATGATGACGGGTACTCCCGCCTCTTTCGCGTTACGCTGCAGCACGCTGATCCTGATTGAGAGCTCGTCGTGGATTTTCCTGTATTCCTCCCTTGAAATCCGCTTGTCGAGATCGATTGCCTCAAACATGGCTCCCTCCGAGCCCGGAATTTTTCTTCAGATACTCGTACATGTCCACCTGCAGCCTTCTTCTCCCCTCTCCCGCGGGGTAACGATAGCGATTGTCGAAACGTTCGCTTATCTGGCGGGCCTTGACGTTGTCACTCCACGCCAGGTCGAAGATATCACGAAGCTCCCGCTTGAGGTCCGCATCGAGGACGGGGCAGGTCACCTCGATACGGCGATCGAAGTTTCTCGGAAGCCAGTCGGCCGAGGAAATGAAATACTTAGGATCCCCCCCGTTGCAGAAGATGAGGAACCTGCTGTGCTCGAGAAAGCGATCGACGATACTCACCGCCTCGATGTTCTCGCTGAGGTCCTCCACGCCCGGGACCATTGAGAACATGCCCCGGCAGATAATGCGCACCTTCACGCCGGCCTCGCCCGCGCGGTACAGCCTCGCGGCGATATCCCGGTCGGCGAGGTTGTTGATCTTAAGGTGTATATAGGCCTCCTTGCCGGCGGCGGCGTTTTTGATCTCGGAGCTTATCAGCTTCTCCATCCTTTCGCGCAGCGAGAACGGGGATACCGCGAGAAACCTGAACTTGCCGAGCCGGTAGGGCGCCTCGAAGAACTCAAAGAGGTTGTATACCTCATCGGTTATACGCCGGTCAGCGGTGAAGAGAAAATCGTCGGTGTACTGGTTCGCGGTCACCTCGTTAAAGTTGCCCGTGCCCGCAATGCAATAATTGACCAGGCGCTTTTTTTTCCTGCAGGCCTCCTCGCGGGAGATAAGGCAGAGCTTCGAATGGACCTTGAGGCCCTGCACCCCGAAAATCACCCTGATCCCCTCCTCCTCGAGACGGTTGGCCCAGTGAATATTGGCCTCCTCGTCGAAACGCGCCTGGAGTTCGAGCACCACGACCACCCGCTTCCCGTTCCTGCGGGCGTTGATGAGCGCATTGATGATGCTCGAGAACTTGGCGAGCCGGTACAGCGTCATCTTGATATCGGTCACACCGGGGTCCAGCGCGGCCTCGCGCAGGAGGTCGATGACCGGATGAAAGGAGTGATAGGGCAAATGTATGATGAAATCCTTTCTTTTCATCGCCATGAGGATGCTCTTCTCCCCCGCGAGCGCGGGATGCGGGACCTTGTCGAACTCCGCGGGGTCGCGCTCGCCCAGGATGTCGGGAAACTTCATGAAATCCCTGGTGTTCTGGTAGCGCCCCGCGGGGATGACGGAATCGTCGTCGTGTATGGAGAGTTTACGCATGATGACGCGCAAAATGTCATCGGGAAAGGCGGCGTCGTAACTGAAGCGCACCGTTTCCCCGAGCTTTCTTTTTTTAAGCCCCTTGTTCACCTTTTCGATGTAGCTCTCCATGATGTCGTCCTCAATATCGAGCTCGGCGTCGCGGTTGATCTTGAACTCGTACGCCTCGAAGACGTCGTAATTGAAGAACGAGAATACCTCGTGGAGCTCGTGACGGATGATGTCGTCGAGCATGATGATGTAGTGTTTCCCGCCGATCGACGGAAGCTCGACGAAACGGGGCAGGATGTCAGAGGGCACGCGGATAACGCAGCAATGCGCCCTGCGCTCCTCGGACTGCAGCATCCGCACCGCCAGGTAGAGGTCGCGGTCTCGCAGGTCGAGCGCATCGATACGCTTGTCGATCCTTATGGGAAATATGTTGGGGCGCACCTTTTCCCTGAAATAGTTCCGCACGAAGGAGACGTGCTCCGGAAGGACTTCTCGTTCATTGATGAGAAAGACGTTTCGTTTCTCCAGCTCCCGCAGCAACCCGTTGTAAATTTCCATCAGCTCGGCGCGCTGCTTGAAGACGATCTCCTCGATCTGCTCGAGGACCTTGCGGGGATCGTGGTCGAGCTTTTTCATGTCCTTTTTCTTGAACCGCGCGAGACGCTTGAGAGTGGCCACCCGCACCTCGTAGAATTCGTCCAGGTTGGACGAGTAGATGCCCATGAATTTGATACGGCCGATGAGGGGTACGTTCGGATCGCCCGCCTCCTGAAGCACCCTGCCGTTGAAATAGAGCCAGCTGACTTCCTTGGGAATGTGTCTGGTAATCATCGTGTTCTTCCAAATTGGTTTTGTCTCGACATCCGCTCGCCTGCCGCCGCCGCGCGCTATCCGGGGATACCACCGGCGCCGGCAGGATGGCGGCCTTCGTCAATGCCCTTTCCCTTCGCGGAACTGCGCGGCGAAGACCGCGGGAAGGCCGCGTTCGATGAGGACGCGACAGAGGCGCTCCACATCGTAGGCGACACGCACGACCTCGCCGGACAACACGCCGGCGCCGCGCACGACCACATACGAAACGTCCGGCGAGCCCTCGACGGATTTACCGGCGCTGCCGCAGCCCGCCACATACACGCGACCCCGTTGTATGAAAAAGGGGACGTGCGTGTGGCCGACGACAAAGAGGTCCGGGGCATGTCCCTCGAGCAGGGATTCGAGCTCTTCCCCCGTTGTCGACTCAGGGATGTAGTCCTTGTAGCTTTTCATGCTCCCGTGCGCCATCAGTATATTCACGCCGTCCAGCCGTTCCTCGTACGAGAAGGGGAGCGAGGCGAGATATTCGCGGCTCTCCCCGGAAAGGGACTCCCAGGTCCATTTAAACGAGGCGTAGCTCTCGGGCCGCTTTTTCTTTTTATAGGCCTTTTTTTTATCCGGGAAGCGCAGCACCTTCGCGTCGTAGTTGCCCATAACCGTCGGGATGTGCCGCTCCCGCAGGAGGGCGATCACCTCGTTGGGAAAGGGACCGAATCCCACCACGTCGCCGGCGCACACGACGCGTCCGATGCCGCGCGCGTCGATGTCGCGAAGGACCGCCTCGAGCGCCACGGCGTTGCCGTGAATATCCGATATACACGCCAGAATCATGCCGCCTCGCGGACCTCGGCCACGATGCCCTTCCCGAAAACCGTCCGGAAGAGCCCGGCCTTCTTCTCCATCCCCCACAGCTCGGCATCGAAGGACGGGGGCGCGAAGAGCGTGAGGCACACCTCGTTGGCGCGCACGGTGGCGGACAGGTCCCTCACCACGGCCCCGTGGCCCCGGTCCAGG
>CAZEAH010000159.1:0-6891 GCA_964510075.1 uncultured Leptospirales bacterium
TCGGTCATAGCATGCTTTGTACAGGTAGATGACGTTACCGATCCATGTACGCTGCTCCCGCAAACCCTGTCGGGCTGGTTGAACACCATCAGGGCACCGCCTTCGGAAACCGCTCTCGCAATAGTGACGATCTGAAAGACTGACGCATAATGCCGTAAAACGGACATAACGATAGCCATTCCGGCGGAGCTGTGTCCGAAACGGCAATGCAATCATACTATGGAGGATACAAGGCATGAATAGAAGACGTTCGCAAAAGTTGATACTCATCGCGCTGCTCGGTGCGGCTCTATGCTTCGTTTCGCCGGCGCTTATAGCATTCGAAGTGGAAACGGAGATTGAAAAGGCTCAGGCGGATAAACCCGAGGAATCGGGCTCTAAAATAGTCGTAACGGGCACCAAGACGAAGAAGTTCATGAAAACCGCGCCGGTAAAAACCGATCTTATCGATCGTGAGAGAATGGAGTCCAAGGGAGCGGGCACACTTTTCGATGCGCTCAACGCGGAAACGGGCTTGCTTGCCGATAACCAGTGCCAGAATTGCGGCGCGAACACGGTCAGTATTAATGGCCTTGAGGGGAACTATACCCAGGTGCTTTTCAATGGTCTTCCAACGGTCTCGTCGCTGGCAGGCGTGTATTTATTGCAACAGTTTCCGGTGGAGCTTATCGACCGTGTCGAGGTCGTGAGGGGTGGGGCCTCTGCACTGTATGGTAGCGGAGCCATCGGCGGGGTCGTTAACGTAATCACGCGAAAGCCCATTGCAAACCAGGCGAGTCTTACCTACAAGCAGGAATTCGTGAAGGGTGACGAGGCGCTCGCGCACACCGCGTCGGGGTTTGTATCCGCAGTGTCGCGGAACGGCAAAGCGGGTATCGCCCTGTACGGGACAAAGATGGAGCGCGATGAGTGGGACGCCAACGGTGACGACTATTCTGACCTCGCGCGGACCGTTAGCAAGACCTTCGGGGCCAGCGGTTACTTTACACTGATGAAGGGTATGGAGCTCATCTACAACGTTTATTCCCTCTACGAGGATCGCAAAGGCGGGAATAATCTGGACAAGGAGGCGTTCGATTCGAATATACGTGAGGAAATAAAAAGCAACAGGGATTCCGGTGATTTTCGTCTGGAGCATGAGGTGTCTGATATCTTCAGCTACACGGTCTTCGGCGCCTTCGCCCGGAGCAAGCGGCACACCTATTACGGTCCGGCCGGTGACCCGTCAGATCCGTTGAACCTTCCGGATAACGTAAAGCTGTATGGGAATACTGAAAATCCTTATCTGGTCACCGGCATGAACGCCACGATCACGCCGGTTAAGAAGCATGTCATCTCGCTTGGCTACGAGTACACGAGCGACCGTATCGATGATGAAAACCCGGGAATGGGCCGGGAGATTGAGGAGCATTACCAGAACCACGGTGCCTATGTACAATACGACTGGGACATGAATGTCGTCAACCTTGTGGCGGGGGTGCGGGCCGACAAGCACAGTGAGATGGACGAGATCGTCGCCTCTCCCCGTTTCAACGCAATCTTGCGCTTTTCAGAGCACCTTCGGCTGAGGGGCGGGGTTGCCATGGGATACAAGGCGCCGCAGGTTTTCGATGAAGACTTTCATATTGAGGTGGCGCTGGCCAGCGGGTCGGGTCACGAGCAGGTGATCATCAACAGCGAGGACATTGAGGCGGAGCGGTCGATGTCATATAATGTCGACCTCAATGCCGACGCGCACTTGGGCGATCTGCTGCTGGATATGGGAATCGGCGGTTTCTACACCTCGATACGGGACAAGCTGGAGGTCGATTACTCGGCGCCGAGCTCCACGGTGGGGAACATCGATTACTTTTTACGCGACAATGTAGACGGAATATCGAAGGTGTTCGGCGCCAGCCTGGAGGCCTCGGCATCCTACAGGAACCTTCTGCGCTTTAGCTCCGGCGCCACATGGATTATGAAATCGGTGCTGCCTGAAGAGCAGGAATTTGACAACGAGAAGACCGATGAAATGTTGCGAGTGCCCGAGGCCACTGCATTCGCGATGCTCCAGGCGTTTATCGGCGACATTACGGCAACCCTGTCGGGGCAGTATATCGGCTCGCAGAAGCTGGAACACGATGTCGGGACGCCGCTCAACCGTCTCGAAACCACCGATTCGTTTCTGGTGCTCAACGCGCAGCTGCAATATCGTTGGAAAATCGACGAGTACAGCTATGCCGACATCTTTGCCGGAGTCGACAATATAACAGATTCGTATCAGGATGATCTTGACGAGGGTGACACCCGCGACGCCGGGTATATCTATGGCCCGATCAAACCGAGAACGTATTATCTTGGCATGCGGGTCGGCATATAGTTTAAACCACGCGTGCCATAACATGATCCAGTGCCGCCTGAGGCGGCACTGGATCATGTATAATTATAGTGAAGGCCTTCCCCGGAGAGCGGCCGTAAGGATGCCGGGTCAGAAATACTCCGGGAGAATTGCGTTCAGCCGTTTGGCCTGTTTTTTGTCCCACCGCTCCTTCGAGGTGATGACGGCGTACTTCGCGGCCTCATTGCAGGCGCAATGGCCGATGTCAGCCGCCCTTGGGACGATCGTCTTGATGAGGTTACGCGCATTGGCCGCGTTCCTGTTGAGGTTTGCCACCACCATCTCGACGCTGACGTGCTCCTCGTCCATCTTCCAGCAGTCGTAGTCGGTGCTCATGCACACCACGGCGTAGCACAACTCCGCCTCGCGGGCGAGCTTTGCTTCCGGAAGCGTGCTCATATTGATGACGCCCGCGCCCCACGACCGGTACAGGTTGCTCTCCGCGCGCGACGAGAACGCCGGGCCTTCCATGCAGACGAGCGTTTCGCCCGTATGGAGCCTGAGCCCCGCCTCGGCGGCAACCGGCGCGATAACGTCGTCGAGCGAGCCGCAGAAGGGATCGGCGAAGCCGACGTGCGCGGCTATGCCCTCGCCGAAGAAGGTCGAGGCGCGGCCCCGGGTGCGGTCGATGACCTGCGAGGGAAGGACGAAATCGAGCGGGCGTATCTCTTCCCTGAGGCTTCCGACGGCCGAAAAGGCGATGATCTTCTCGACGCCGATTATCTTGAGCGCGGCGATGTTCGCCCTGTAGTTGATCTCGTGCGGCAGGAGGACGTGTCCCCGCCCATGCCGGGGGAGGAAGGCCGTGCGCACCCCGCCGATCTCCGCGATCACCAGGGAATCAGACGGATACCCCCACGGTGTCTTTACGGTTATCTCTTCGATCACCTTGATGCCCTCGATCTGGTACAGTCCTGAACCGCCTATTATTCCTATGCTTGCTTTAGCCACATGCCACCTCTTGAAATTTTTGGACATTGAACGGTCGATGGATTATTTATCAAGATTAATTCACACGCCGCCGGGATTGACGACACAGGCGACGATCGATCGGATCTCCGCGATGTTGAAAGGCTTCCTTATATAACCGCATGTTCTCTCGCCTCCCAGTTTCTCCACCAGTTCCTCGTCCTGGTAGAGGCCTGTGATAAAAACGATCCGCGCGCCGGGGCGCATCTCGCGGATGCTGCGATAGGCGTCGATCCCGGAGAGCACGGGCATCGATACGTCGAGAAATACGATATCGTATTCGTTGCGGCGGCAGAGCTCGCAGGCCTCCATGCCGTTTGCCGCGCTGTCGACGCGCCCGATCCCGAGGCCCGCGAGCACGGTGACCAGGAGGTCGCGGATGGCGGGCTCGTCGTCGGCCACCAGTACGGCCGCGTGTTCGGGCGGCCTGGCCGTCTGCGGATCGGGGTTTACCGGTGTGTGGTGTCGGGATTCCCGGTCTGCCATGAGGGTGCTCAGTCTCCGAAGATTTTTTGCGGATTGAGGATGCCGCGCGGATCGAACGCGGCCTTGATCCTTTTAAGAAGAGCGACCTGGTCCTTCCCGAGCGCGAGGTCGAGATAGTCCCTGCGCGTGTACCCGATGCCGTGCTCCCCGGTGATGGTTCCGCCGTGGGCGAGCGCGATCGCGTAGATGTTTTTTTTCAGCACGGGAAGCATGCGGTCCCATTCCGGGCGGGCCATGGCCCCCCTGAGTACGTCGATGTGGACATTCCCGTCGCCGGCGTGCCCGAACATCACGGACCGCAGGCCCAGCCCGTTGAGGTATTCCTTTACCTTCCTTAGAAACGAAGGGATCTCCGAGCGCGGCACCACGGTGTCCTCGGCGAGAAATACGGGGCTTTCGGCCGTTATCGCTTCGCGAATGGCGCGGCGTGCTTTCCATATGCGCTCGCTCTGGGCGCGGCTCTCGGCCGCGATGATCCGCTCCCCGGGCACGCTCACGCAGTCCGCGAGCGCTGCCATCTGCTCGCGCACCGCCTCCTCGGAAACGCCGTCGAGCTGGACGAGCAGGTGCGCCCGCACGTTTGGAAAGGCGATGTCCTCGCCCAGATACCGTGCCGTGATGCGTATGGCGTCCTCTTCCATAAATTCTAGCGCGGCAGGCGAAATCTTTCGCGCGATGATGGCGTACACGTCGTCCACCGCCGCCTCGAGCGTGTCGTAAGGTATAAGAAGGTCCGTCGTTATGGGAGGCGCCGGGATGAGGCGCACAAGGATTTTTGTGATGACGGCCAGTGTTCCCTCCGAGCCCGTGAGGAGGCCGCACAGGTTGAAGCCGGTTGCGTTCTTTACGAACTTGCCGCCGGTGGTGATGATCGTTCCGTCGGTCAGTACGAACTCGAGGCCGAGGATGTAATCCTTCGTTGTGCCGTACTTCACCGCGCGCGGACCGCCCGCCCCCTCGGCGACGTTCCCTCCGATGGAACAGGAGTCCAGGCTCGCCGGGTCGGGAGGGTACATAAGGCCCAGCTCGCGCGCGGCCCGCTGGAGCTCGCCCGTGATGACCCCCGGCTCCACGAGCGCCGTCATATTGCGCTCGTCGATCTCGAGTATGCTGTTCATCCGCTCGAGCGAAAGCACAACGCCGCCGGAAACCGGCACGGCCCCTCCGGTCACCCCCGTGCCCGTTCCGCGCGGCGTGACGGGCACGCCGAGTTCGTTGCATATCGCAAGCACCCTGCCGGTCTCCTGGGCCGAGGAAACCCGCACCACGATGTCCGGAATATGCTCGAGGTCGGAGGTCTCGTCGCGCGCATAGCGGTCGATGAGGTCGCGTGCCGCGATGACGTTCGGGGCGCCTATCGCCCGCGCGAGGCGCGTGCGCAATGTTTCGTAGTCTGCGTTCATCATAAAACCGTCGTTAACGGGTATTCGGCGCAACCATACCCGATACGGCATATCTTTTCCAATAACTATTTTTGTCGCCATATCATAAAAATGGCTTTACTGGAGGTGTACGGCGGTATAGGGTACTGCGACGGCTCGAAGCGCCGCCACGCCGCGACCGCGACGCAGATAACCTCTCGTGCATAATTTGAAGGTGACCATGCTGAGGAAAAGAGATATTCTGACAAACCGTTTCGTGGAGCTTATCGAGGAGAACCACCAGGAGATCACCGAGCTGTTCATGAACGACCTCCTCCGCAACCCCGATACCTTCGCCTACCGGAACCTCGACCGCCAGATGGTTTACGAATCCGCAAACTCCATCTACCGCGACATCTCGAAGTGGATCGTAAAGGATTTTCCGAAAGAGGAAATAGCCCAGACGTTCCGCCAGCTCGGGCGCGAACGCCACAAGCAGGGAATACCTTTCTCGCAGGTGCACAGGGCGCTGGTGCTCCTCAAGCGCCACCTGTGGGTGTTCGTGCTAAAAAAAATCGAGGAGGACCTCCATGTATATGTTCAGGCGCTCGAACTGAACAACAGGGTGGTGCTCTACTTCGACCGGGCGTCGTTTTTTATGCTCCAGGGGTATGAGGTGCTTAAAAAACGGTGGTAGGTGATGCATGCCCGGCCCGCGAATTTGGTTGTAAGGCATAGGGGGGCGGCTCCTCGGAGAATGCATGTTAAATTTTTCATGGAAAGAAAAATTTACATAAAATTCTCTTGACGAAAAACACGATACTATTTATAGGTTCATCACGCTTTGCGGCGAGTGCAGGTGTTCTTTAAAAAGTCTAAAATTCTTCGAAGTCGACCGAAAAGTTACAAAAAAGCTTGACGGCTAAATGGCCTATGGCTATCTTGTAATCACAAGCGGCTTAACGAATCCTTTTTAAAACATCGATTCCCAGAAAGCTGGGGATTTTTTATCCCCTGATGCTGGTTCTTTGAAAACTGAGTAGTAGTGGTACGTGAAATGGTTTCACGTCAATTTCCAATTAAGAAACGAATTAACTCTCAATACGTTCTATTACGGAGAGTTTGATTCTGGCTCAGAACGAACGCTGGCGGCGCGTCTTAAACATGCAAGTCGGACGGGAACCTCGGTGCTTGCATTGAGGGGAGAGTGGCGAACGGGTGAGTAACACGTGGATAATCTACCTCCGGGATGGGGATAACTACCCGAAAGGGTGGCTAATACCGAATGAGATGGTGGTTGCACATGCAGCAGCCATTAAAGGTGGGGACCGCAAGGCCTACCGCCTGGAGATGAGTCCGCGGCCCATTAGCTTGTTGGCGGGGTAATGGCCCACCAAGGCGACGATGGGTAGCCGGCCTGAGAGGGTGAACGGCCACACTGGGACTGAGATACGGCCCAGACTCCTACGGGAGGCAGCAGTTAAGAATTTTGCGCAATGGGCGAAAGCCTGACGCAGCGACGCCGCGTGGACGATGAAGGTCTTCGGATTGTAAAGTCCAGTAAGCAGGGACGAATAAGCAAGGGGTAATATTCCTTGTGATGACGGTACCTGTCTAAAGCCTCGGCTAACTACGTGCCAGCAGCCGCGGTAATACGTATGGGGCAAGCGTTGTTCGGAATTATTGGGCGTAAAGGGC
>CAZEAH010000160.1:0-6882 GCA_964510075.1 uncultured Leptospirales bacterium
GAGCAGCGGCGGAGGCGCATCGAGCGCGGCGAGCGCCGGCGGATAACCGGGCTCGATGGTGAACAGGGGCCGGGCGCCGATGCGACGTGCCGCCTCCAATTCGCTCTCGGCCCTTTCGCGCGGGCAGATGCGGATGGCCTGCCGGCGGCCACCGCGCTTCGACAAGTCGGGCAGGGCAGCAAGAGCCGGCTCCGCCCCGCCGAAACGGAGCTGAGACTCGATCCTGTTCATGGCGATGAGCGATCGGGCGTGGTTCGGATCGCGCGCGACCACCCATCTGAAATTGGCCAGCGCCGCCTCTATATTCTCCTTTCCGCCCCGCTGATAGAGCTCCATGCCCTGGGCGTAACGCGCCTCTATCTCCTGCGGATTAACCCCCGCTGGCGCGGTCCTCTCCGCCCCCCTCTTTGCCTGGGCGATGAGCTCATTGATCTCCGGATAATCCGGCGATATCGAGCGAATCAGTTCGAACTTCGCGAGCGCCTGGGCGGACTTTCTGCCGTCAAGAAGTTCCTTTCCCTCGTTGACGATCTTCTGCGCGAAATCCTGGAACGCCGCCGGGTTGAGCGCGAGCTCGCATTTCAGCAGGTATTCAAGGGAGATGCGGTTCTTCGGAAAGAGCCTGAGGATCTCCTCCCATCGTTTTCTCGACGCGACGTAATCACCCCTCTCGTACAGCTTCCTTCCGGATATGATAAGGGGATTCACGATGCTGTAATAGGGCGAATCGACATCGACCACCTCTTCCTCAATGTCGCGGATCGCCTCTTTTACCATGACGATGTACTTCTTGGCAAGCTCGTTCCCGGCGTCGAGCGCGAGTGTCTTTTCCAGGGACGACAGGGCCTCCTTATACCTGCCCTCGGAATACGCCAGCAGTCCGTTCTGGAACTCGCGGTCGATGTTTCGGAGCCTGAGGAGCCTCTGCTCCTCCGCGTATTCCCTGCGCAGTTTGTCCAGGCCATCGAGCCGCGCCCTGGCGTCCTTGTAGTTCTTTATGAGGGAAAGGGCGTTCTCGAAATCCTCCGCGGCCTGATCGAAGTTCTTTTTGCGGACGTTCTCGATTCCCGACAGGTAGAACTGCTCGGCCTGAATGCGTTTGAGCTCCAGGTTCCTGTTGGATTCGAGGAGCTCGTCGATCTGGTCAATGTACTTCTTCGCCTCCCGGTTCTTTATGTCGAGCGAGAGCACCTCCTCGAAATCGTTGCGCGCCTCCTTGTATTTTTTTTCACCGAACAGCGCGATCCCGGCCGCGAGCAAAAGCTGTATCTTCTCGTATTTAAGCCGGTTGGATATCGCAAGCTCCGCGTTCCGGAGCCCCTCGAGCGCGGCGGTATCGTTCGGCACGAACTTAAGGATTTCCTTATAGTTGGCGAGCGCTTTCTCGAATTCCATGGACTTCATCTTTGCCGCGGCGTCTTCCATAAGCGCTATATACCGCTGCCTGAGTTCTTCCGAGAGCCGTTTCTTGGCGAGCTCTATGCGCACCTCCTCCTGGAGCCTGCGCATATCCTCACGCATGATCTGCAGGTCGGGATCGGCGGGATCGATCCTGTATGCCGTAACGAAACTGGCTATCGCCACGTCCGATTCGTCCTTTGCCTTCTGCACATCGACGGGCAGCTCCTGGCGCGCCAGGCGATAATGAAAACGCGCCATCTGGAAGGCCAGGTCCTTGCGGTGCTTCTCCTCGTAGAGCATCTCTATTTTCTTCTGGATGTTCTCGTTGTCCGGTTCTATCTCGAGTATGCGCAGCCATTCCCCCAGCGCACGCGTGAATTCCTTGTTTTTATAGAATTCGGTCGCGCGGCGGTCAAGCTCTTCGACGCTCTGCGGGCTCGCCGCGGTCGACATCATCACGACCGCAACGAGCGCCAGGACCGGGATTGTTTTTCGTGACCTGAATCGCATTGTATTCTTCCACCGCAAGGGCGGCCTTGTTGCCTGTTGTGCGTCGGGCGCGCACATCCGGGGTTTCATTCCCCGGAAAGCGCTCCCTCTTTTAATATACGGAATGTATCGTCCGATAACAAGCCTGAATATCCCGCATCGCCCGGGCCTGCGGACATTCTCGTTTTCCATGCAAGTATTCTTTCTGTTTTCACTTGCCGCTCCCCCCGTCGACCCGATATGCCGGATCCCGGCGGAGGAACACCGGGCTATCTATTTATGGTGATGAAGGTCCTGTTGGACATAAGCCATCCACGCTGTGCCATGGCGCCCCCGGTAAATTTAATAAACACCGCGTCACCGCGTACCACCTGGTACGGCCTGCCCGTGGACCGCCTGACGGCGCTCGCCTCGAACGAAAGCGAGCGGTGTATGAAAGAATTCCCGTCCTGGTCCATGCGGACATCCTTCTCGTCGGCCTCCTCCACCGAGGTGACCATCAGGTCGGTGAGATAATAGTCGCGGTACATTTCCCTGAACACCGCCTCGCTCTTCGGGTAGGCCTCGCACCGGGCGTAGTTCTGGTAATTGAGGTCCTGTATCGCCCGGGCCCATTTCGCGATGACAAACGCCGGTTCCGGCGTTTTTTCCGCTTTTTTACACGCGGTCGCCACGAGGGCAACGGCGACAAGGGCATACACCGCTCGTTTCATATGTCGCTATCCTCCATGCGATGGGTACACTTAATTATCGTGCTCCGGAAAGCCACTCTTTACGGAAAGTCAGGGAAGACCGAGCTCCTTCTCGCCGAACACCTGGGCCGAAAACTTCTCGATTCTGGTGCCTTTCGTCTTCCAGGCATCCCCCGGCAGGCCCGCCTTGTAGCAGGTATGCTCCAGAAAGGTATAAAGGTCCCATCCGTATTCGGTCGCTACCTGCGGCAAAAGGAGCCCCGAACGGTGACCGGAGGTGATGATAAGGCCGTCGCGACCCACCACAATGTCGGCCGTGTCGTGCACCTCCACAATAGGGGACATGATGGAGATCTCTATGTCGATGAGGTCGAATTCCTGTTTCCGCAGCGGCGGGAAGCGCGGGTCCTTGAAGGCCGACGCGTTCGCCATGTCGATAATCGTTTCGGGAATGGTCTTGACGCCCCGTATATAACCGATACATCCCCTCAGCGCGCCGCCGGCGTGAAGCGTGACGAACGCCCCGCATTTCTCGCGGAACACCGGATCGTCGAAGCCTTCGAGCAGCGCGGCGTCGGGAAGACCTTCCCCCTTCAGCACCTGGCCAATAGTGCGCCTCGCCAGAGAGAGCAGCCGGACCTGCTGTTCCCTATTCAGTTCAACCATATACTCACCTCCCCATCGAGCCCGCCGGGGCCCGTCTGGCGACAGTCCAGGCTGTCATTTGACTATGGCCGCGGCGAGGTATCCCACGACCTGCCCCTTGCCGCCGGCCGTATCCCCCGAGTTCGCGTATTTGAGCACCTCGATCCGCGAGGCGCCCATCGCCTTTCCAAGCTCCAGCCCCGCAAGGACCGGTCCTTCCCCGCACGCCTGTGCCCTGTCCGTGTTCAGTGTACCGTACAGATCGGCGGTATTGAAGCGCCTCAGCGTATCGATGAAAACGGCGTCGATCCTCCTGGCCTCATCATACGAGTGATAATGGGAAAGGTCCGTCGAGAGAACCACCACGTACCGGCGTTTTTCGCCCGCGAGCACT
The DNA here is from genome assembly GCA_964510075.1 of uncultured Leptospirales bacterium. Taxonomy (GTDB): domain Bacteria; phylum Spirochaetota; class UBA4802; order UBA4802; family UBA5368; genus MVZN01. The sequence continues at coordinate 3,622 of CAZEAH010000160.1, forward strand.
TCGGCGAGCTCCTCCGCCAGCGCCCTGCACACGGCGAGGTCCGTGGTACCGACCACGATGGGTACCAGTGTGAAATCCCCGAGCACCCGCTGAAGAAACGGCACCTGCACCTCGAGGGAATGCTCGGCCTCGTGCGCCTCGCGTATAAATTTCATGTGCGGCTTTTTGACAAGCGCCCCGCCGATGGTTTCGTCCACGGTGACGTCGCCCAGGGGCGTCGCGTAGAGCCCCGAGGGGATTACCGACGCCCCGTCGAAACGGGCTCGATGGCACGGCGCCAGCACAAGCGCGACCTGTATATCGAGCCCTTTCAACAGGGTATACGAGTAAGCCGCCACCGGGCCCGAGTACACATACCCGGCGTGCGGGGCTATCACTCCGAAGAGCTCGCCGTCGACCTTCGTATCCGCGGCCTTTTTAAGATAGGTATCAATTTCCGAGGCGAGCGTGCCGGGGTCCGAGGGGTAGAACGATCCGGCAACGGCCGGCTTTCTGTGCCACATGACAACCTCCCATTACCCGGGAAGCGCTCCCCCGCCGCCGGAAACCCGCGGGCCCCCGGACGGGGAACGGTCCCCCTGAATTGTATGCCCGGCGAGCACGGTCTCGATCGTATCGAGTATCGCGGAGGCCAGGTCCTTCTTCGACATGAGTGGAAAATCGACCCGTCCTCCGCCCCGTGTAAAAACGATGACGATATTGGTATCGGTCCCGAAACCGGCGCCCTCCCTGGCCACGTCGTTGAGGCAGATCATATCGAGGTCCTTTTCCTCGAGCTTGGAGAGGGCGTAGGATTCTACATCGTGCGTCTCCGCCGCAAATCCAACGACAAACAGGCCCGCCAGCGACGGATCGGCCGCCTTCCTGGCGGCGACGTTTCGGAGGATATCGGGATTCTTGACCAGGTCGATCCTGAGTTCATCCGATTTTTTCTTTATCTTTTTGTCCGAGCGCTCGGCCGGGCGGTAGTCCGCGGGCGCCGCCGCCATGATGAGCACCGCGTCGCCGGAGATTTCGCCCATCACCGCGCGGAGAAGGTCCTCGGTCGATTCGACCGCAAGCGTACGGTACGGCCTGCCGGCAAGCTGGGAGGCGTCGATGGGCCCGTGTATGAAGACCGTATTCTCCGAGCGCGCGCACGCCGCGTCGGCGAGCGCCATGCCCATCTTGCCGGAGGAGGCGTTCGAAATGTAGCGCACCGGGTCGATCCACTCGCGCGTGGGACCTCCGGTCACGACGATTTTCTTATCCCTCAAGGACATCGACCGCGACCCGGTAAATGGTATCGACCTCGGCGAGCTTTCCGTAGCCGAAATCGCCGCAGGCCACCGCGCCTTCCGACGGCTCCACGAAGCGGACCCCCCACGATTTGAGCCTGGCGATGTTCTCCTGCACGGCGCGGTGCTGCCACATATTGGGGTTCATGGCCGGTGCTATCACCACAGGGCAGAGCACCGAGAGGAAGGTGGTGCTGAGCAGGTCGTCGGCGATGCCTCCGGCGAACTTCCCCAGTATGTTGGCCGTGGCCGGGGCCACCACCATGAGCGCCGCGTCGTCCTTCAGCTCGATGTGGCCCATAGCGCGGCGTTCGCGGGCGAAGGTCTCGGTGTACACAGGGTTCCCCGAAAGCGTCTCGAGGGTGAGCGGCGTCACCAGGTGCGTCGCGTTTTCGGTGAGCACGCAGTGGACCGAGTATCCGGCCTTAACGAACAGCCGGGTAAGATCGCACGCCTTATACGCGGCGATGGACGAGGATACGCCGAGAATTATTTTTTTCATGATCGCTTGAACATCCTCTCCATATCGGATCTGCCGAGCCTGTACACGAACGGCCTTCCGTGGGGACAACGGAGCTCGTACTTCCCGGAGAAGGCCTTCCGCACGACAAGCTCCATTTCTTCCGCCGAGAGCCCGTCGCCGGCCCTCCGCGCCGAATGGCATGCCATGCTGCGGGCCGCCCGCTCGCGCATGCCGACCTCGCCGCCCTCCGCGCCCCTAAGCGACTCGACGAGATCCGCGAAGAACGCGTCGATGTCGAATCCGGCGGCGAGCACGGGCACCGATCGGATGATGACAGCATTTTCCGAAAATTCGTCCATGTCAAATCCAATTTCCGAGAGAAACCCGGCGCATTCGGTGATCACGGCGAAATCCTCCACCGGAAGCTCAAGCACCCTGGGAAACACCAGCGCCTGCGATTCGAACGAAGCGTCGCCCTTCATCAGTTCGTCGTAAATAAAGCGCTCGTGCGCGGCGTGGAAATCGATGACGCAGAGCGAATCGTCCTCTTCGCAGAGAATATAGGTGCCGAACACCACGCCGAGCACCCGCGTATCTTTCCGCACGGCAGTCCCGCTGTACGGCGAGGCGCCGTCGCTCACCACGCTTCCCGCGGAGCCTGTCTCCTCGGGCGGCGCTTCCGGCGCGCCCGAGGCAAACCGCACTCCGGCGGCCTTCATAGTATCCGGCCCGGCAGGGGCATCTTCGAACGGCAGGACCCCGACGCGCGCGCCGTCATCGGCCGCGGGCGGGGCGGCCGGACGAGGACGAAGGGCATCGCCGGACAGATCGTGCGGACGCTCACCCAGAGCCTTGCGGCACAGGGCCGCGATCAGGCTGTCGACGTACTTCTGGTCGAAGAATTTAATTTCGCGCTTGGCCGGGTGTATGTTCACGTCGATGAGTCCCGGATCGATATCGACGAACAGTATCGCCGCGGGATGACGTCCCTGAGTGGCGATCCCTTCGTACGCGCGCGAGAGGAGAAAGCCGAGAAACCTGTACTCCACGGGGCGCCGGTTGACGTAGAGAAGCTGCATGGAACGCGTCGATTTCATGAATCCCGGCTCCGAAAGGAAACCTTCGATTGAAACGCTGATATCCGAGAGACGCGCCGGCCGAAGCCTCTTAAGGGTGTCCGCACCGTACACCTGCTCCATGCGCTCCCGGAGGGTCGACACCCGTTCAAGGCGAATACCCTGCTTTCCCTCAGAAATAAGCGAGAAGCGTATGCCGGGGTGCGCTATCGCCATCTTCAGAAATATCGCGCGGATGTTCCGCATCTCGACGGTCTTCGATTTCATGAACTTCTTGCGCGCCGGGGTGTTGTAGAAAAGGTTTTCGACGATGATGGTGGTGCCCGCGGGACCGGCGTAGTCGGTCATTTCGAGCGAGCCCTCGCGGTACGCCAGGCGCGCTCCGGCCTCCGCGGCTTCGGTCCTGGTGTACAGCGTGATCCGCGAAATTTCGGCGATACTCGAG
>CAZEAH010000161.1:0-6831 GCA_964510075.1 uncultured Leptospirales bacterium
TCCCGACGCCGTGCTCCCCACGGTGGGCGGGCAGACGGCGCTCAATACGGCGCTCGCTCTCGCCGACAGCGGCGTCCTCGACAGGTACGGCGTAAAGCTTATCGGGGCGGGCGTGGAGTCCATACGCAAGGCGGAGGACCGGGACCTCTTCAAGAAGGCGATGATCAAAATCGGGCTGGAGGTGCCCGACTCGGGCCTGGCCTCCTCGGTCGACGAGGCGCTGGCGGTGCTCGAGCGCATACGGCTTCCCATCATCATCCGCCCGGCCTTCACCCTCGGCGGCAGCGGCGGCAATATCGTCTACAACCGCGAGGACTTCGTGGACCTGGTGCGGAAAGGGCTGGACGAGTCGCCGATACGCCAGGTGCTTCTGGAGGAGTCCGTCATCGGCTGGAAGGAGTACGAGCTGGAGGTGATGCGCGACACGCGCGACAACGTCGTCATCATCTGCTCCATCGAAAACCTGGACCCCATGGGCGTGCATACGGGCGACTCCATCACCGTCGCCCCCCAGCAGACCCTCACCGACCGCGAGTACCAGCACATGCGCGACGCCGCCATCCGCATCATCCGCGAGATCGGCGTCGACACCGGCGGCTCGAACATACAGTTCGCCGTCAATCCCGCCGACGGCCGCATGATCGTCATCGAGATGAACCCGCGCGTAAGCCGAAGCTCCGCGCTCGCCTCAAAGGCCACGGGATTTCCCATCGCCAAGATCGCCGCAAAGCTCGCCGTGGGGCTCACCCTGGACGAGATATCGAACGACATCACACGCGAGACCCCGGCCTGCTTCGAGCCGACCATCGACTACGTCGTGGTGAAAATACCGCGCTGGGCCTTCGAGAAGTTCGAGGGTGCCGACTCGCGTCTGGGGACGCAGATGAAGTCGGGCGGCGAGGCCATGTCCATAGGCCGCACCTTCAAGGAGTCGATGCAGAAGGCCCTGCGTTCGCTCGAGATCGACCGCTTCGGTTTCGGCATGGACGGAAACATGAAGCTTGACGACGCGCTGAAGGGCCTTCCCGAACGTCCGCGGGACGACCTCATCGAGCGGGCGCTGGTTACGCCGCGCGAGGACCGCATATTTTACATCTACAAGGCGCTGGAGCTCGGCTGGGAGGTGGAACGCATCCAGCGTCTCACCGGAATCGACCCCTGGTTTCTGGAACAGCTCCGGGAGATCGTCCAGGCCGGACGGGAGTTCGCGCGGTCGTACGCCGAAGAGGGGTATAAGGCCGATTCGATACGCGCGATGAAGATGCTCGGCTTTTCCGACATGCAGCTCGGTTATCTTTCGGGCAGGGACGAGATCGACGCACTGCACGCGCGCGGCGTCCCGGCCAAAAAGGACCTCTCGAAGGCGCTCAAGCGGCGGGAGCGGGAGGTCCGCGAGTTCCGGTTTGCCAACGGCATAGTCCCCGGCTTCAGGCTGGTGGACACCTGCGGCGGGGAGTTCGAGGCCTATACGCCCTATTATTACTCCGCCTACGACGACGAGGACGAGTCGCGGAGGACCGAAAAACGAAAGGTCATGATACTGGGAGGGGGCCCCAACCGCATAGGCCAGGGCATAGAATTCGACTACTGCTGCTGCCACGCCTCCTTCGCCCTGCGCGAGGAGGGGGTGGAATCCATAATGGTAAACTCCAACCCCGAGACCGTCTCGACCGATTACGACACGTCGGACCGCCTCTACTTCGAGCCGCTCACGCTCGAGGACATACTGCACATTTACAGAAGAGAGAACCCCGACGGCGTCATCGTACAGTTCGGCGGCCAGACCCCATTGCGCCTGGCGCGCATGCTCGAGGAGAACGGCGTGCGCGTCATAGGCACCTCGCCCGATTCGATAGACCGCGCCGAGGACCGCGAGCGCTTTTCCGATGTGGTGAGGAAGCTCGGCCTCCGTCAGCCCGACAACGGCATCGCCTTTACCGAGCAGGAGGCCGTTGCGGTGGCCGACCGCATAGGCTATCCGATCCTCGTGCGTCCCTCGTACGTGCTCGGCGGGCGCGCCATGAGCATCATCTACGACGAAAAGAGCCTCATCGAATACATCAACACCGCGGTCCAGCTCTCGCCCGAGCATCCCATCCTCGTCGACGACTTCCTGGAGGACGCCATCGAGATCGACGTCGACGCGCTCTCCGACGGGACCGACGTGCACATCGGCGCCATCATGGAGCACATCGAGCAGGCGGGCGTGCATTCGGGCGACTCGGCCTGTATCATCCCCCCGCTTTCGATCGACGAGGCCATGATCGGCGAGATAAGGCGGGCCACCGCGGCCCTCGCCCGCGAGCTTACGGTGGTGGGACTGCTCAACATCCAGTTCGCGATCAAGGACGGTACGCTCTACGTTCTCGAGGTCAACCCGCGCGCCTCGCGCACGGTGCCCTTTGTCTCCAAGGCCACTGGACTGCCCCTGGCCAAGATCGCGGCGAAGCTCATGCTGGGGCGCCGGCTTGCGGAGTTCGGCCTCGAAAAGAGAAAGGCCCCTTCGCACATCAGCGTGAAAGAGGCCGTCCTGCCCTTCAACAAGTTTCCGGGTACCGATACCGTCCTCACTCCCGAGATGAAATCGACGGGGGAGGTAATGGGGATCGCCGCGCATTTCGGCGAGGCGTTCTTCAAGGCCGAGATGGCGGCCGGAGAGACCCTGCCGCTCGAGGGGGCCATTTTTCTCAGCATCAATCCCGTCTCGAAGGAGTCGCTGCTCCCCGAGATGCGCCTGCTCCACGAGCACGGCTTCCGGCTTGTGGCCACCGAGGGGACCGCGCGATTCCTCAACGAGCACGGCATCCACTGCGAGCGCGTCTACAAGGTGAGCGAGGGGCGGCCCAATATCATCGACCTGGTGAAAAACGACGAGATCGACCTCATCATTAACACGCCGACGGGAAAGATCCCCAAACACGACGCCTTTTCCATCCGCCAGGCCGCGCTCCGCTTCCGCGTGCCCATCATCACCACCATCGCGGGCGCCAAGGCGGCGGTGCAGGGGCTTCTTGAGGTGAGGAAGAACAGGGACCTGTCGGTGCGCTCCATACAGGAATATCACGCGGAGGTGTGACTGCGCCATGAGCGATACGATCCTTCTGTCCGCCGGCGATATACGCCGGATAATCGACGAGATCGCCGAGAAGGTGCTCGGCGAGGTAAAGGACCTCGAGCGCTTCGCCATCGTGGGCGTGCAGACCCGGGGGGTGGAGCTTGCCAGACGCCTTCGCGCCCGCCTGGAGGAGCTTTCGGGGAGGAAGATCGACAGCGGCATCCTCGACATCACCTTTTACCGCGACGATCTGGCGACGCGCGGCGTGCTTCCGGCCATAAAGGAGACGCGCATCGAATTCAACATCTCCAACCGCACCATACTTCTGGTCGACGACGTCATCTTCACGGGGCGCACCACCAAGGCCGCGCTCGAGACGCTCATGAGTTTCGGCCGTCCGCGCGCCATACGGCTCTTCGTGCTGGTCGACCGCGGCAACAGGGAGCTTCCCCTGCAGCCGGACTACTGCGGATATAAAATCGAAACGGCCCTTTCCGACCGCGTAAAGGTGCGCCTGGCGCCCATCGACGATGCGGGTGACGCCGTCATGCTCTCGCGCGAGTGAGGGGCTTTCCGCCCGCGCGAGTGAGGGGCTTTCCGCCCGCGCGAGGCGGAGAATCGCCGAATCGGGCGGCCGTAAAATTAACGGAATCTTCATGGATTGTTGATACTCCCCTCATTCCGCCGCGCTTTGTTTCCTCCGAGAATACGGTACTACGTGAAAAGGAAGTGAACAATGATCAGGGTACTGGTCGACAACGTCTACTCGATCGACGCGCGGCTCTCGCGAAAGATCGCCTATTACACCGGCAAGCGCTTAATGGATTCGCTGATGCGCGTTACCTCAAGAAGCGGCGACGGCCACCTCTACGCCCTCTTCGCGGCGGCGCTCCTTGCGGCGGATTCCGGTATCGGCGCGCGTCTCATCGCCGCGGGCGCTCTGGCCTTCGCGATCGAGCTTATACTCCAGAAGGCGGTAAAGCACCTGGTAAAGCGGGAAAGGCCGGGGGCGATGGTACAGGGGGTTCGATTCCTGGTGGATCCGCCGGACCGCTTCAGCTTCCCCTCGGGGCATACGGCCGGGGCCTTCCTTATGGCCACGGTGGTCGCTTCGCAGTATCCGCTCTGGGCCGCTCCGCTCTATCTGTGGGCCGCCATGGTGGGGTTTTCGCGGGTCTATAACGGGGTGCACTATCCGACGGACGTACTCACCGGCTGCGCGCTGGGTCTCGCGACCGCGCGGATCGGGCTTTCAGTGGTCATGTAAATAAAAATACCGCCGCTCCGCTGGGGCCGGTTGGAAACCGGAGCGGGAGGGCGGGATGGTGGACTCTTAGGCCTCGGCTTTTATCTCGATCCTTCTGGGTTTCAGCTTCTCGCTCTTGGGCAGCGTCAGCGTCAGCACCCCGTTTTCGAGCGTCGCGTTGATCTTTTCCCTGTCGATTCCGTCCCCCACCACGAACGTGCGGTGATAGTTGTGGAGACGGTATTCGCCGTACTTGAGGTTCTCCTCGTTCGTCAGCGCCCCGTCCACCCTGCCGTATATGTCCAGCTGGTTCTTCTCCAGGGTGATTTCCAGGTCCTCCTTGCGGATTCCCGGCATGTCGGCTTTAATGACATACTCCTCGGCGGTCTCGTATATGTCCGCGGGCGGAACGATGACGCATTCCTCGCAGTTGTACGCGTCCTTTCTCATCTTTTTGACTTCGTTCGCCATGGTGATACCTCCTTTACCGTATCTCGATCTTCTTGGGTCTGGCCTCTTCGGCCTTGGCGAGTTTTACCGTCAGTATCCCGTCCTTAAGCCCCGCCTCGATTTTGTCTCCGTCCACCCGGTAGGGGAGCCGTACGGCCTTCTGGAACTTGCCGAAGACGCGCTCTTTGCGGATGTACGGCTTGTCCTGCACGTCGCTCTTCTTCTCGCCCTCAAGCACAAGGCTGTTGTCGATAAGCTGTATGTCGAGCGAGTCGGCCTTCACGCCCGGCAGGAGCGCGGTGATTATCACCTCGTCGTTGTTTTCCTTCAGATTGACGTAAGGATACTCAACGTTCCTTCTGAGCGCCGGCGCCTCGGTGAAAAAGCGGTCCACCAGGTCCCTCAGGTGGACCATTTCGTCGAATACATCGTACGTGGTATACATTGCCTTCCTCCTTAACCTGCCTCTGGTTATTTAAGCGCTATCTTAACGCGTTTCTTTTCGGGCACCTCGACGCGGGGAATGGTGATCTTCAGCACGCCGTTTTTGAAGCCTGCCTCGATCTTCTCCTTGTCGATACCCTCGGGAAGCCGGATTGAGCGATGGAAAGAGCCGAACCGCCGCTCGGAAATCACGTATCTCCGGTTTTCTTCCTTCTTCTCTTCATTCCTTTCTTCCTTCTTCTCCCCGGCTATGGTAAGAATGTCGTTTTCGAGCGTTACGCTCAGGTCCTTCTCCTCGATGCCGGGAATCTCGGCCCTGATGCGCACTTCCCTGTCGTCCTCTTCCACGTCCACGGTAGGCATCCATCCGCTTTCAGACAAAGAGGAAGGGCCTATGGAGAAGAAGTCGTTAAAAAGCTGATTGATCTCCTTTCGGAAGGAGTCAATGCCCCAATCGGGCTGCTCATTACGCCTTGTTAAACCCCATTTCATAGCGAACCTCCTCTTATCGAGACGTTTGTTAGCACTCTATGATGATGAGTGCTAACGCTAATAATATACTAATTGCCCGGTGAATCGTCAACCGGGAGGAGGAAATTTTTAAGGTATTTAAGATTTTTTTAAAATGGAGGGCGGGAGGTGATCACAGAATTTCATTATCGTTGTCGATCGAAACGCCCGACATGGCCTTAACCGGGCAGGCCAGGATGCAGAGCCCGCAGGCGACGCAGCGCTCCGGGTGGAATCGCACTTCCATCGTCGAGCGATCGATTGCAAGCGCGTCGGTGCGGCATACGGCCGTGCAGGCGCCGCAGTCCACGCAGCGCTCCTCGTCGCGATGCATCTTGTCGGCAAGCACCTCCACCTGGACGAGCTCCTCCTCCAGGTAGGCGATGCCGCGCGCGAGGTCCTCGTCGGTCCCCGAAAGCTCAAGGATGAGGCGCCCTTCCTGTTTGGGGAGTATCTTGGCTTCGAGCACGTTGAAGATTATGCCGTATTCGGTCGCCAGGCGGTAAATTATCGGGCGGTACATGATGTTCTGTTTGAATATGAGAAGCACGTTTTTCGATGCCATGATGTTCTCCTGTCCGGTACTCGGTGCCGCCTCGGCGCGGCCTTACAGCCTTAAAAGCTCTATATCGCCCTGTACTATCATTCGGTCGCCGCGCACGATGACGACCCCGCTCACGCCGGGGACCGACATGGCGTATTCCGCGGCCGGTTCCAGGTCTTCCTCGACGCGCACCCTGTTTGTGGCCCCGGTCGCGACCGCGTCGGCAAGGGCCGCGTCGCGCGCGATGACGGTGGCCGCCTCGGCCCGCCCGAACGAGAAAGAGGGGCCCACCCTGCCCGAGGAGGTGCATACCCCGGCCGGGGTGCTTTCGGCGGCCAATCGTATGCCGAGGTTCCCGGTAAAGCGCGATCCTCCCGCGTAGACGGCCAGGGTGACGGGTTCGCGCGCGGAAAGCCAGATGTCGCCGCCGTTTTCCACCAGCACCTCGGCGGAGCGTTCCAGCAGGGCCCTGCCGGCGTACTCGGCGATCGCTCCCGCAACGGCCGCCATCGGGCCCACGCCCGCGGCCTCGGACGCGCGGTGGCGGCCGAAGCGGCCTCGCCCGCGATGGCGCAGGAATCG
>CAZEAH010000162.1:0-6830 GCA_964510075.1 uncultured Leptospirales bacterium
ATACTGACCCGTCTCCCGCACTCAAGGGCAAACCGGAGCGCTGGAGGAAGCCGGGGCTCTATTCATCGATCTCTCAGATGATCATGCTCATGCTTCTGACCGCGCGAAAAGGGCGGGGTATGGACATGCGCGCCTTTGTTCGGGAACTCGAAAACAACCCGCCCGTGGAGGGCCATCCGTTCGGCGTGTTCCGTCACCCGGGGCCGGCCGAGCGAAGTCTCATTGAACGACCTTCGCGGGACCCGGTAGCGGCGCCGTCGATCAGTTGCGCGCGAACCGCGGCCATTGTGGCGGCGGCATCGACCGTAACGAAAACCGATACCCCGTCGCTGCCGGGGAGACTGGAGGGAGCGCGCGCCTTCACCCGGGACTGCCATTCCGTCGCCGCGGCCATGGTATTCGGCGCGCTCCTCGACGCGCTCGTCAGCGGACCCGGCCTCCCGCGGCATTCTGAACTTTTCGAGCTGGCATCGGCCAGCGCCGGCGAGGTCGCCCGGACGATCGACTCCCTCTCCGGACAGGTATTCGCCGCCGGAATCAATCCCGAAACGCTTCTGCGCGCCGTTATGGGTTTTCGGGAGCTCTTCGACCATCTTGCGCCTCTTTCGGGGCACGATGAGGCGGTACGGACCATCTGTGCTGCGGTCAACCGGCATGCGGCGAGCCCCGTAACCAGGGCGACGGTCAACCATCCGCTTGCCCTGCCGCCGTACGCGCTTGTGTTGTGCGCAATGTATCGCGACGCCCCGGGCGAGGCGCTGTATTCGGCCGCGTGCGCGGGAGGATCGAGCGGCCCGCTCGGCGCCCTGTGCGGAATGCTCGCGGGCGCCGCCGAGGGCACGGACTGGATTCCGCCGGCGCTTCTCGCGGGGCTGGTCAACCGGCGCAGGGTACTGGCCATGGCGGAAGCGGTGGCGGACGGGGCGCACCCGGGGGAGGCTCGGGAGTTTTTCGCCGGCGAAGCCCTGCTCACCGGCAAAGAGATCGAGGAGTATGCGGCGCGGAACCGTCACAGGACAGGCACGGCGGGTAAAAAGCGGGAACGAAGGGACCCCCAACGCGAGCTTTCCCGTCACGTCGTCGAGAGCTGGACGAAGGTCGACAAGGCCAGATTTAAAAAAGAAAGGCGGCGCGGGGACGGAGACGATTGAATCTCAGGATTTGAGTTTTCGATGCACCTCGGAGATGAGCGAAAGCGCTTCGGGAACGATATAGCCGAGCATCTTCTCTTTATATTCTGGGTCCGTCAGCCACCGCCCCGTCGCGGTTACGATCGGGACATACCGGCTGCCGCGCACCGCGAAGACACCTCCCCCGCAGGAGACGATTTTTCTCCTGTACCTTCCCTTCACCCCCGAGCAAAAACCGACCGAAAAGATGCGGTCGTCGAGGAAGATCGGGCCGGCGAAATGCACCGAAAGGTCCACGGTGACCCCCCCCTGCCATACCGTGAGGAAACCCGCCCATGCGAGCGTTTCGTCGATGATGGCTATTATTGAGCCGGGATGCACACGGCTTGGCGATATGGTGTTCATCTCGGTGCACTGCATCGATCCGCTTTCGCCTTCGTGAAGGCACTCGGTGTATATACGGCCGGAGCTCGTTTCCCTGAACTCGAACACCCGCCGTGTGTGACGCGACTGAAAACGCTCCCTGAATATTATCTTGTCGGAGAATACGGGGATGGTAAACGAACTCTCGGCCTTTACCGGCTCCGCGAGCAGCGCCTCCATCACCCCTCGTTCCGGCTCCGCGATCCCCCCGGTGTCCCTGCGGACCGAAGCGCGCAGATAGGGATGACCGCACCCCTCGCGGTACATGGAGCCCTCCCATACGCCGTCGGCCATGAGTATCTCGACCGTCACGTCATCTCCGACTCCGAGGCGGTCGCCGCCGAACCGGAAGTCCGCCCGCCACTCCTGATCGAACAGCGACGGATCCGCCAGATCGGCAAGCTCGATGATTGAGGTCATGCCGACGCCGCCGTGGGGTATGCCCGGCCATCCCTCGTGCCGCCGGTCGATTTTCATCCGTGCGCGCGCTCCGGCATCGGTACCTTCCCAGTCGGAAAAAAGGTAGCCGCCGGGACCGCAGAAATAACAGTCCGCATGCCGTTGTACCGGACCGACCGTCACAGTCTTTGCCTCCTCGAGCCGGCATGCGGATTCCTGTTCATGCCGCTGGAAAAATCGGTATTCTTCGGACGTCCTCGGATATCGGCCTCTGAAGCGCCGACCACGGCATGGAACCGTATCTCCCGCCCGGTTTCGGTCCTTTCCGCCATGCCTTTTGACTCGAGGAACCGGAGCGTCAGCGCCACCCAGCCGCGGGCCATTTCATGTTTGAAACGCCCCTCGCCCGCATAGAGCGTCCGAATGACCTGGTCGATGTTCGCGCCTTTGACGTGGGCGCGAAGCACCTCGTACACCTGAACGGTACGCGTTCTTCTGAAATCGATGATTTCGCGTATCCGTTCCCGCGGGTTCGCAACCGGACTGCCGTGCGCGGGCAGCACCACCTCGAGCTTCGGTAAATCGAGCATGCTCTCGAGCGAATCGATATAGGCCTCAAGGTCGGAATTGGGCGGGCCGAGCCAGGTGGTGACCGATCTGAGCACGTTGTCGCCCGAAAACAGAATACCCCTCCGTGGGCTGTAGAGCGAGAGGTGGTCCGACGCGTGCCCGGGTGATGGGAATACGCGCCACAACTCACCGTTGATGCTGAGCTCGGCGGTGTCGGGGAGGATCTCGTCGGGATCGGGTACGAAAGTGAGCCCGTAGAGCCGACGGTAAAAACGGTGGAAGAGCGCTTTCCTGATGGAGCCGCGCACCCTTCCGACCGGCCCCCTTCGAACGAGAAAGTCGGCCTCATCGTCCGCGTCGAACGAGCCGTAAAAGTCCTCCGCTGACCTGATCGCGCCGGCGGCGCGGGCGGACAGGAGAATCCGGAGGCCGAGTTCGGCACGGAGGGGAACAAGACCGGGGAAATGATCGGGATGCGCGTGACTGATGAGAATCCGACGCACCGAGAACGGCCTTCCCCGCGAGCGGAACCGTTCTCCGATGGACTCCAGTTCGCGCACAAGGTGGCGAACCGCACCCCTGTTTCCGTAACCAGCGTCGAACACCAGGCCGTCGGGACCGGCCAGCACGTAGATATTGATTTCCGGCTTGAAAGCGCCGAAGGCCCCCCGTTCTTTTATGACGTATATGTCCGGCAAGAGCTCGTTCATGGCAACCCGTTCCACCGCTCGCGGCGGAGCCAAATTCCAACCGGCCTATACCGAAACCGGCATATTGGCAAGTAATATTGGAGCAAAAATTGACGACATCGCCCATTCGCGGGTATAATAATGATGAAAAATGTTGACAATTTTTGCGCATTAGGCATTTACCGGTACTGTGTTAAAAGAAATACAGCCTGACGGGAACACCCCCGCACTGACCTACAGAGGAATTTGATGAAATTCGCAGAGTTCAATCTTCACCCCCACGTATTGCGCGGGATCGATGAAGCCGCGTTCACCGACTGCACACCGGTCCAGGAAAAAACCCTCGACAAGACCCTCAAGGGCATTGATGTATACGTCCAATCCCAGACGGGGACCGGCAAAACGGCGGCCTTCCTCATCACCATCTTCCACCTTTTCCTTACCAGCGACCGATACAAAAACAAGAAGGCGCTCATCATCGTACCGACACGGGAACTCGCCGTACAGGTCGAAAAGGAGGCCAAGCTTCTGGGCAAGCACTGCCGCTTCAAGGTCGGCAGTTTTTTCGGCGGCATCGGCTACGACAAACAGGAAAAACTGCTTCAGGATAATCTGAACATCTACGTCGGCACACCGGGACGACTCATCGACTTCTACAAATCCGGAAAACTCGATCTCAAGGCATTCGACATACTGGTTATCGACGAGGCGGACCGCATGTTCGACATGGGCTTCATCCCCGACATCCGGTATATGGCAAAAAAAATGCCGCCACCCCCCGAACGCCTCACCATGCTGTATTCGGCGACGCTCAGCCAGCGGGTCAAACAGCTCGCCTGGGAATACATGAACGATCCGGCGGAAATCGAAATCCAGCCCGAACACGTTACGGTGGACACAATTTCCCAGAAACTCTACCATGTCGCCCGCGACGAAAAGTTCAGCCTTCTCCTGGGCCTCCTGAAACGTGAAGAGCCGAAAAGCGTGCTCATCTTTACGAATACCAAAAAGATGGCCGAAATCGTCTCCCGCCGGCTTGCCGTCAACGGCTATCCGAACGAGTACATCAGCGGAGACCTCCCGCAGAAGAAACGGCTTAAAATAATCGAGAACATTAAGTCCGGGCGGACGACGCTTCTGGTCGCCACCGACGTGGCCGCAAGGGGGCTTCATATCGAGGACCTCGATATGGTGGTGAATTACGACCTTCCCGACGATTGTGAAAATTACGTCCACCGCATCGGCAGAACCGCCCGGGCGGGAAAATCAGGCAAGGCCATCTCGCTGGCCTGCGAGACATTCGTATTCAACCTCGAGGCGATTGAGAAATTCATCGGCATGAAGATCCCCACGGAATGGGAGTTCGAAGATCTCCTTGTAAAGGACATCAGGGACGCGGGACCTCCGCCGAGAGACGCGGACGGCGGACGTCGCGAAAGAGGCGAGCGCGGCGGCAGGAGCAGGGGGTCGCGCGACGGCAGGAGAGACGGCCGCAGGGAAAAGAAGGGAAGAAGACCCGCAGCTTCACCGGAGCGGAAGCAGGCGGCCGGAGAGAGCGCGAACCGCGAGCGCCAGGAACGCCGCGGCTCGATCGAGCACCGTTCCGGGCAGGAACGGCGCCCCCCGCAGGCCGCTTCCGAACAGGGCCGGCCGAAGCAGGAACAGCGCAAAGACGGCGGCGGGCGCCATCGCGATAAGCGCGACAGACGCCGGAGCGGCGGCACTCAGGGACTGCCCGGACGCCTTCCCGCCAGCGCCACTCCCGAGGAGCGGCTTGCGTACTACCGTCAGAAATACGGAGAGGACTTCATGCTCGGCGATTCCGCGGCGAAAAAGCAGGCCAAAAAAAAGGGGATCGCCGACGCGATCAGGAAACTGGTAGACCTGTTCAAGATAAAGGACTGAGCTTCGTAATGGAACGCAAGGCCGCGCGAAAGCGCGGCGTTTTATTTTTCAAACAGTTGTATAAACTCTCCGTAGCCCTCCTTTTCTAGATCTTCCCTGGGAATAAACCTGAGCGCGGCCGAATTCATGCAATACCGCAGACCCGTTGGGGCGGGTCCGTCGTCGAATATATGGCCCAGATGCGAATCTCCGTGCCTGCTTCGCGCCTCCGTCCTGGTCATGAACAGGGACCTGTCCACCCGCTCGACGATATTCTCGGCAATCAGCGGCTTGGTGAAACTCGGCCATCCGGTCCCGGAATCGTATTTATCCCGCGAGCTGAACAGCGGCTCCCCGCTCACGATGTCGACATATATACCCTCCCTCTTTTCGTCCCAGTAATCGTTCTGGAACGGACGCTCGGTGCCGTTCTTCTGCGTGACGTCGTACTGGAGTGGGGTAAGCCTGCGCCTAATCTCCTTGTCGGAGGGCCTTGCATACCTCTTCGTGCTCCCGGCCGTCACGTCTTTACCGGCGTCACCCCATGTTTTACCGAGAAAGAGATCCCTTCCTGAGAAATGCCGGTAATACTTGTAGCGCTGAGCGTTCTTTTTGTAATAATCCTGGTGATAGTCCTCAGCCGGATAGAACCGTGCGGCGGGAAGAATCTCGGTTACGATGGGTCGGTCGAACCTCCCGGACCGTGCGAGTTCATCCCTCGAGCGCTCCGCCAGGCGCTTTTGCGTTTCATTCTGGTAGAAGATCGCCGTCCTGTACTGCGCGCCGCGGTCGACGAACTGTCCTCCGGCGTCCATTGGGTCGATCTGTTTCCAAAAAATCTCCAGCAGTTTTTCATAGGATATTTTCGAAGGATCGAACCGTATTGAAACTGCCTCCAGATGTCCGCTCGTCCCCGAGCTCACATCCTCATATGTCGGATCTTCCAGTGTGCCCCCCGTATAGCCCGACACCACCTCCTTTACCCCTTCCATGCGATCGAACGGCGTCACCATGCACCAGAAACAGCCACCGGCAAATACCGCGACCTCGTCCTCCTGACGCGAGGCGATACTCACCGCCGCGACAAGAACGGCGAGCGCCAGAATTCCATATTTCATCCAAACCGGATCCATTGCTTTTCTCCTGTAATTCGATTCAGGGTGTAATATATGATAATTAGTATTTTATAATATACTAAAAGAACAGAGGGAGATCAAGCAATACATTCACTGACCATCGTTCACTGCCTGTCAGTAGAGTGGTGCGTCTGGCAATTGGCTTCCACGCCCTTTTGATCATTTCTTTCCCGAGCGTGGATAACGGATACAGTTGTAGTGGGCTGAACCTGCCGACCACCTTTTCTTGCGTGGGCTATAAAAGAGCCTCATGGAAGTTTCCATTCAGCTTCCGGTCTCGCCGCTCATTTCTTTAGTCACGCGCGTACTCACCGCGCGGAGGAATAGAAAAACACACGACGGCGGCCTGGCAGGCCCCCGTCGCGGCGCATCTACCGTGTCAGCTTCTCCGCTATCCCGGCCACGTGGCGCCCCTGGAAGCGCGCCCCGGCCAGCTCGTTTTCACTTGGCATTCGCTCGCCCCTGCCGCCGGCTATGGTCGACGCGCCATAGGGCGAACCGCCGGACATCTCATCTATTCCGGTGAGCCCCTCAAACGCGTACGGCAGCCCGACGATCACCATGCCGTGGTGCAGCAGGGTCGTGTGGAAACTTAAAAT
>CAZEAH010000163.1:0-6817 GCA_964510075.1 uncultured Leptospirales bacterium
AACGATCTGGAGACCAATCATAAAATCGAGGCGAACGTCGAATACCTGCGCCGCTATCGCGAATACCTGAACGCCCGCCGAAAAAAGGAAGAGCTTATCGAATCGGCGGCCCCCAGAAGACCGAGGGAACTCAAACTGAGCCTCGACGGCCCGCTCACGCTTCCGGACCGCATCCAGATCGGCCTTACCGCTCCCGTTGCACCCGCTCCTTCAATCGATATCGACCAGATCGCCGAGCAGATATCCCGCAAGCTCAATCTCAACCAACCCGCCCCCCGAAGCGACGATGAGGAGATCAATCGCTACCGCGACGAGGTCCAACGCCTGGAGCGCCGTCTGAACGATCTTTCCGGCGATCTGGCCGCCCGCAAGGCCGTCGAAGAGGTCGATCGCCGGCCTACGATTATAGAGGCGAAATACGAATCGCCCGTCCCCATAGTGCTCGATCCGAAACCGATTCTGGAAATCCTGGAAAAACTCCCGGCCCGCGGACTCCCTGAAAACAGGGCGGAACCCGTAAAAACGCCCCCTTCCGGAACCTCAGAAGGGTTTCCTCCCGCTAAAAACATCCCCGAACCCGAACTAAAGGAGGAATTCCGGAAAGAAACCGTCACCCGTGACGATAAAGAAGCACCCGACGAGTGGGAGCTGCTCAGCCGGTATGGACGTGATGAGGAACAGCCCGCGGAAAGCCTCTCGGATGAGGACATCTTCGAGAAAATCCTGAGCGATGACGCTCATAGCAAAAAGGACTATATACAGATCATCGGCGATTCAAGGCGGACGGAAGAACTTGAGTACGATGCGCGGGACTCTGAGCTTGAAAGAAAAAAAGAGGACGAGGCCCGGTTTTATCGCAAGTTCCTGCAGCACAACCGACGCAAGGCGCGGGAGCTGCCCATACTCAAGGTAAGCTACGACTTTTCGAAGCTGCCGGACGAATTCAGTCTCGCGCGCGAAAAGAACATACTTGAATACTCCTATTACAAGTACAAACCGATGCTGGAGCGCGCGTCGGAATACCTAAAAAAGCGCAAGGTGAAGGACGCAATCAACTACTACAAGGTCGTCATGTCGCAGAACATCCCGCCCGAATTCAAGTCCATGATTCGCAAAAATATCAGCGATCTCACCGAGTACCTGGAAAAATATCTCACCAGCGATTAACCGCCCCCTGCTCAGGCACGTCGGCTCCTTCCGCCACCTTTTCTTTCATAAACGACCTTTCGCCGTTAACAACCCCCGAAATATTGTTCCGGAAAATCCTTGAAATGACTTGATTTTATGCCGATTTTTACTAAGATCGCACCTTAGTTAAGCGACGCGGCCGAGGAAGACGGAATTACAGCGGTTGTCTGTGATCCGGTAACGATTTCTGCCGCGCATACGGATCCAGTATACAGGAATCACCCGGATTTCGATTCCCGATGCGGCAAAGGGCAAAGAGGAAGAATGGCATCCACGCAATTTAAAGTCGAAAACTACATGGCTAAGTCCTTTATCACCGTTGAGGGAAAGAAAGACTCCAATAATTTTTACATCATCAGAGAAGGCAAGGTCCGGGTGATGCGCGAGAATCCGGTCGCCGGAATTGAGCCATTTTCCGTCCTGGGCCCCGGTGATTTCTTCGGCGTAGTAAGCTGTATGAGCGGCCACGCGCGGACCGAAACCGCGGTAAGCCTTACGGCCGTCTCGCTCATCTCCGTCGAGCGCGACCAGTTCGGAATTCTCATCCAGAAAAATCCCGCCATCGCAATGAAGATTATCCGTTTTTTCAGCAAGCAGCTGAGAGAGTTCGACCAGGCCATCACCCAGCTTACCTTCAAAGGAACGGCCGAGGAAGATCCGGAGCACCTTTACAATATCGGCGAGTTTTATCTGAAAAAGCGGGCCCTCAATCATGCGGCCTACGCCTTCCAGCGATACGTCCAGTACTGCCCCTCCGGTCCCAACAGGGACAGAAGCATCGAACGGCTGAAAACGCTCAAGGCGCCCCTCAAGGTGCCGGACAACCCGCAGGGCACGACGATGACGCGTAATTACCGCGACAATACAATGATATTCTGCGAGAACGAACCCGGCAACGAACTCTATATCATTCAAGCGGGAAAGGTTAAGATCACCAAAATCGTCGATGAGGAGGTGCTTCTGGCGGTGCTCAAGTCGGGCGACATTTTCGGAGAGATGGCCCTCCTCGAGAACAGGCCGCGGAGCGCTTCGGCCATAACCTTCGGAGACGTCACTCTGCTCGCCATCAACAAGTCCAACTTCGAGAACATGGTGCAGGCACAGCCACAGCTCGCCACGCGCCTCATTCAGCTTTTAAGCGAGCGTATCTGGACGGCCTATCGCCAGCTTGAGAACCTCATGATCAGGGACCAGCTGGGCCGGATCTACGACACTCTGCTCATCCAGATCGAAAAGCAGAAGATTAAAATCACTCCCAAACAATCGCACAATTTTGAATTCGGCTTCCGCGAGCTTTTCAACATGGTCGGACTCCCCGCCGATAAGACGGATATGCTTTCCGTCCAGGTCCTCGAGGACAAGCATTTCAAGCTCGAGGAAGGAAAACTGATATGCACCGATCTCGATGAACTCGAAAAGAGCGTTCAGTTCTATCGGAAAAAGTCCATCATGGAAAGAAAACGTGAAGCGCAGAAAAGCTCTTAAAATCTCCATCATCGTGTTCGTCCTTTTTATGCTCGCCCTATCAGGCGGCGTCGTCCTGCTGTACAATTATTACCCCGCAGACAGCGTGCGCGCCATCCTCTCCGATCGGGCGGAAAAGGAACTTAAAAGGAAAATTTCCATCGAAACCCTCGATTACAGCCTCAGAGGAATCGTCCTGCATAAACTCAAGCTCCACAACGGCCCGTCCGACTGCCCCGGCATTCTCGCCTCCGCAGACGACGCGGTTGTCAGGTTTTCGCTTTTGCGTCTTTTATTCAAAAGGGAATTTGACATCAATTTCATCAACCTGAGAGGTCTCAATCTCAGCGTTTGTTATAAGGACGGAATCTCCAACCTCGAAAACCTTATTACCGATCTGAACACCGGCGATTCCTCTCCGGTAACCGCCCGACTCGACACCATAAAGCTTTCCAGTGCGAGGATATCACTCCGGACCCCTCCCCCTTCACTCAAGCCGCTCGAGGGGGAGTACATCTTTGGTGGGGTAATTGACTTCATCGGCGACGGATCATTCAGGCTCTCCGACGCCACAATCACCCTTCCCGAAAAAAGAGGGGTCGCGCACCCCGATATCACGATAAACGTGCCGGAGAGCGGACTTCAGATAACAGGGGAAGTGCTGCTGGAGAAATGCTCCCTCGGGTGGGTCTACAGGTGGGGCACCAACCTTTCCCTCCCCTACCAGGATTTTTCAGGCCGTGTGACGGGCCTGAAAATCTCCGCAGGTTCCGTGGAGGGCTCCGTCCGGGGAACATCAAATCTCCCCGGCAACCGGCCCCTCCTGGTGAACGGTTTTTGCAGGGTCAATATAACGGGCGAGCGGGTTTTCATATCCAACACCCAGGGCTCGGTCCTTTCCACTTCGTTTTTGATCGACGAATTTCTCTTCGACTTCGACGGCAATATAAAAAAATTCAATATAAAAAACATCGACGCGCGAATCGACGACGTGCGTCCAATACTCTTTTTTCTACCGGATGAACTTTCGGGCACAGCGAAGGGCGGGCTTACATTCAGCGATTCACGTTACAACGGCCAGATCCAGATCGACGTTTCGTACGGATCCGGCGATCCCGTCGTTAAAAACGTCCGTGCGACGGTGAACATCAAAAACAATACCATCGAACGCACCACCGCCAGGGCCCTTGTTTTCGGCCAGCCATTTGATCTGATCATCGCCTCGCTCGACGGATCGTTCCGCAGGTTCCAGCTTGATGCCTCGGGCGCCGCCTTCACGCTGCCCGACAACAACCGGAATGACCGGTTTCCGAAACCGCCGGGCTCCGTTTCAGTTTCACGGGATATTCCTTTCGAGGTGAGCGGAACCGTTTCCGTCGGCGCCCTCACGGTGGGTGATTACTCCTTCGGAAAAACCACCGCAGGTTATACGCTCGCGCGAAAACGGCTGCAGGTGGGCCCTATCCAGACCGAATTCATGGGAGGCGAGATTCGAGGCCGCGGGATGGTCGATTTCAGCTCTCCGCTGACGCCGGTGGACTGCAGCGTGGCTTTCGAACGAGTGCGCGTGCAGAATATCAGCCGAATGAGCGAGCGTTTCAAGGACCGCATGTTCGGACTGGCGAGCGGCAGCGCCGAAATCGGGTTTTCGCTGTCGGAAAACATCGATGTCCGCAAATCGTTCAGGGGGAAAATGAAGTTCACCATCGACAGAGGCAAACTGGTCGACACCGGTATTCAGAACGGTCTTGGAATTCTCCTTTCCGACCTCAAATACAAGTTGAAAGACCTTGAATTCAGCAAAATATACGGCAACTTCACAATCGCCGGGTCCGATTATCAGATCAATTCATTTCTCTTTTCGGCCCCGGAGATCCGTCTCAGGCTCGACGGGCACATCAATAACGAGCTGGAAGGCGATCTTAAAATAGACCTCGAGTTCACCCGCCAGTTCATCCAGGACCTCCCCAACCCGGTGCTTTTACAGCTCAACAAGTACAAGAGGGACCGCTGGTACGTCATCCCCTTCCAGTCAAAGGGGAAAGACGTTACCGACAGCAAAAACATCGTCCGGCTTCAGTGATTCTTTTTGCCCAGCTCGCTTCTCACCTTGTTCATAAGCCCCCCCTTCGCGATAAGGTCCTGCATGAACGGGGGAAAAGGTTTTGCGGCGTATTCGGTTTTGCGCGTATGATTGATTATCCTTCCGGAGTCGAAATCGACCTCAATTTCATCGCCCTCCATAATTCCCTTCGCCGCCCCGGCCGATTCAACGATCGGCAGTCCGATGTTGATGCTGTTCCTGTAGAAAATCCGCGCGTAGGAATCGGCGATAACGCACGAGATGCGGGCCGCCTTGATCGCTATCGGCGCGTGCTCGCGTGACGATCCGCACCCGAAGTTCTTTCCGGCGACGATGATGTCTCCCGGTGAGACCTTTTTCATGAAATCGGGGTCGGCATCCTCCATACAGTGCCTTGCGAGCTCATCCGGATCGAACGTGTTGAGGTATCGGGCGGGTATTATCTCGTCAGTATTCACATCATCGCCGAAACGCCATGCCCTTCCCTTTGCTTTCATCGCTTCCTCCTATTTCAACTCGTCCGGATGGGCGATTCTGCCGAGCACGGCCGACGCCGCGGCGACAGCCGGACCCGCCAGGTAAACTTCGCTTTTCGGGTGTCCCATCCTTCCCACAAAATTCCTGTTGGTGGTCGCAAGACAGCGCTCGCCCTCCGCGAGTATTCCCATGTGTCCTCCCAGGCAGGGACCGCACGTCGGCGCCGAAACTGCCGCTTCGGCCTCTATGAAGATGTCCAGGAGTCCCTCGGCCATCGCCATGCGGTAAATTTCCTGTGTCGCGGGAATGACGATGAGCCGCACGTCGCCGTGCGCCTTTCTGTTCCTTAAAATCGCCGCGGCCTCGCGCAGATCCTCTATCCTTCCGTTTGTGCACGAGCCGATGACTACCTGGTCGATTTTTACCCCGGATTCGCGCGCCGGCCGTACGTTTTCGGGAAGATGGGGGTACGCGACGAGCGGCTCGATCTTCGATACGTCGTACTCGCGAACATCGGCGTATCGGGCATCGGGATCGCTCGCGTAAACCGTGTACTGTTTCTGGCTCCTGCTTTTCACGTATGCGATCGTCCTTTCGTCGGGAGCGAATATCCCGTTCTTGCCCCCTGCCTCGATCGCCATGTTCGCCATGGTGAGCCTGCCCTCGAGGCTGAGCGCCGCGACCGCCTCGCCCGTGAACTCCATGGCCATATAGAGCGCACCGTCCACGCCTATGTCGCCTATGGTATGAAGGATGAGGTCCTTGCCATTCACATACGGATTCAGGCGGCCCCTGTAAACGAACCTGATCGATTCGGGGACTTTGAACCATGCCTTTCCTGTGGCCATCGCGGCGGCCATATCCGTCGAACCGACCCCGGTCGAAAAAGCGCCCATAGCTCCGTAGGTGCAGGTATGCGAATCGGCCCCGATGATAAGCATGCCCGGACGCGTGAGGCCGAGCTCGGGAAGAAGTGCGTGTTCGACCCCTACCCTGCCCACATCGTAGAAATGGACGATGCCGTATTCGCGCGCAAATTCCCTGAGGATCCTGACCTGTTCCGCCGACTTGATGTCCTTGTTCGGAGTGAAGTGGTCGGGGATGAGCGCAATCGCCTCCCTGTCGAACACCCTGTCTATGCCCAGCTCGCGGAACTCTTTGATGGCGATGGGCGCGGTGATATCGTTGCCCAGCACCAGATCCACACGCGCCTCGATGAGGTCACCCGGTTCCACCGAGTCCCTTTCGGCGTGTGCCGCGAGTATTTTTTCGGTAATCGTCATTCCCATGTGAAACCCCTGTACACTGATTCATGTCCTTCGGTGGCCGCGGTATCGTCGTGCTTCGAAAAACAGGAGAGCAAACCTAGCCGGAGGGCTGATAAAATGCAAGCGCCTTTTGCGGAATTCAACCGATCATGAGTACTTCCTTGACCGCCTGAAAAAGCTCCTGCAGATCGAACGGCTTGATAAGCACCTTCTCGACAAAACGGGTCTCGGAAGCGTCCATAACGAGGAAATTACCCGATATAATGATTATTCTGGGTCTGTGCTTCTTCGTCTTGAAATGCTTCACTACGTCCCAGCCGTTCAGATCGGGCATCTG
>CAZEAH010000164.1:0-6807 GCA_964510075.1 uncultured Leptospirales bacterium
ATATGGGTCTGTGTTACGAGAAGATGGGGAAGAAGAAGGAAGCCCTTGAGTATTATAAAAAGGCGGAACGACAGCGCCCCGAAAATCAGACTGTCCGGCAGAACCTGTCGCGCCTGGCCGCCGGCGGCTGACAGGGGGGGGGCAGGAACTTGCACTCCCGGTTGACGGAATACCGCCCTCCATGCCCGAAATCCAGGCCACTTCCCATACGAGATATATCCGCCGAACGGCGGCGGCAGTCTGCGCGCTTATTGTGCCTTTCGTGTTGACGGCGATGTCGCCTGCTCCGGTACGCGGTCTGCTGTGGCCTATTGACCGCCCCCAGCGCATAACGGGAACCTTCTGCGAACCGAGAGGTTCGCGTTTCCATCTGGGAATCGACGTGAGTACCGCCGGCAAAAAAGGATTCGCGGTATACGCAGCGGACGACGGATACGTGAGCACCATTATGTATCAAAAATGGGGTATCGGCTACTCTCTCTTTATCACTCACCCGGACGGGAGGAGGACCTTTTATGGTCATCTGGACGGATTTACCGACAGGGTTCTCGGAGTGCCGGCGCTCGCGCGGTACGGCGAACATATTATGGACCGAAAGGATTTCAGGCTGGAGCTCGAAAGCAAAGCGATTCCCGTACGGCGGGGCGAGCCTGTCGGCTTTTCCGGCGACAGCGGCATAGGAAGAGAGCATTTCCATTTCGAGGTACGAGACGAAAAGGGGGTACATCTCAATCCCCTGCGTTTCGGCCTTGCCATAAAGGATGATATACCTCCGGAATTTTACGTCCTCGGTATTGCGGCGCTGGACGGGCGCTCACACGTGAACGGAAGGGCCGGAGGGAAGGAGTTTTTTCCGGTAATTAAATCCCCTGACGGCATTTACAGGCCGGTCAGAAAGGGCGCGCTGCCGGCCGGCGGCGTGCTGGGGTTTTCGGTAACGGCCGGCGACCGCACCGGATATACCAGCAGGATCGCGGTATACAGAATGGAACTGCGTGTCGACGGCAGACGTATCTTCGAGACACGGTTCGATCGGATGAAACGCGAGGAGGCCCACCGCATGGGCCTGCAGTATGATTACTCCGCGACCGAGGGAAATCGTTATACGCATTTTCTATATTCCCGCACCGGCGACGAGGGCCGCATCGATACCTCTAAATTGGGCCGGAACGCGCGCGTCGCGATTACGGCGAGCGACGCCGGCGACAACAGCGCCAGTCTCGAGTTCGATCTTGGCGTCTTTCCGGCGCTGACTTCTCCGGCGGAACAACCCCGTCCAAACCTGCAAAAGGGAAGGGAGCTTCTGGTTAAGAGCGACGACGGGGCGTTCGAGGTCAATTTTGAAAGCGGGGCAGCGTTATATCCGGAACATATCCGGCTGAGGAAAGACCCGCCGCTGCGCATTGCAGTGAAAGGATTGTCCGCAAGGAGCGCCGTGTATACCGTGTTTCCCGAAGACCTCTGTGTAGATCGCCCCATGAAGATCACGTTTTTATATAAAGCCGAGGACCACGGAAAGGTCGGTGTCTACCGGATAAACCCGTCGACCGGTCGCTTCCACTTCGCCGGAGGACGCTATGACAGTGAAACGGGATCGTTCGAACATGAGAGTTATAGAACGGGAGGATTTTTTCTCCTCCGCGACGATGAGGCCCCCGTGGCGAAATTTAAACAGGTGGGGCCCGTCTCACCCGAGCGGCCGCTGTTTATAGCCGTTTCCGACACGGGATGCGGTATCGATCTTTCTACAGTCGTGCTCACGGTCGATGGAACACCGGTCAAATGGGATTTTGATCCGGATTATTCACGGATAGAGATACTCCGGCATAATCGGATCTGGTCCAGAGGAAAACACACGATCGGGCTCCGGCTTAAAGACGGGGCGGGCAATGAGATGAGACCGCTAACAGCGGGGTATATCGTCAGATGAGCGTGTACCTTAACGGTAATCCCGTCACCTGGCTTATGAATGAATGCGGGCAAGAGATACGCTATCTCTGCGTTCGTGACATTCTGGCACCTGTGATGGGAAGAAAAGCGGTAAACGAAGAATACGAAAGACTTCGCGATTCGAGAGAGCACGGGATATTTTTTTCCACTGCCGATGGCGGTGTTCTCGGTGACAGAAAAAGCTTCGACCTTGTCGGGCGGGGCGCGATGTCCCGTCTTGCGGAGGCGGTCGCCCGGGGATATGACCGGAGAGAGCCGGCTGTATGTGAGACCGCCGCATTCATCATACAACGGTGCCGCGGAGACTCCGGTGGATTCGTCATGAACTGGAGGCCGCCCATTGAAGCGGCGTGCGTGACCGGCGCGATGGTTCGACGTTTACTGGAGGCAGGTTTTGATGACGATTCAACCGAGCGCGGCATGGAATGGATCAGGACACGGCAGAGGCACGATGGTGGATGGCTCCACTGCCCGATCGCGGGGTCGCTTGACGTTGTACGATTGCTGTTGTTACGAAAAGCGGGAACGGGCCTTTCCCGCGAATACGATCATGCGGTCGGCAGTTGCGTGTTCGCCACATTCGAGTGCCTGATGGCGCTGATCGAATATTGCGAACGTCGTGGCACTCGGGAGAAGGCCGCGGATCGCGCCCTGGATTTCATGCTTGAAAACCGTCTTTTTGCTGACTCATTGCGCAAAGCGAGCACCGTGTGCGCGGCGGGGGGGCGGCATTCGGACTTCTCCCGGCCGGCGTATTCCGTTTTTCTGCAGTACGATATCGTTTCGGGGCTTATAGCAGTCGCGCGGGCCGGCCGTTTCGGCGACGGCAGGGAGAGCGGCGCGTTCAATTCGATGCTCGCCATGCAAAACCCTGACGGAAGCTTCCCCACGGGACGAAGGGAACCGGGAATGCCAGGCGGGAGACAAAAGAACGGGGGGGATCCATGGGTGACGCTCAACGCGCTCCGTTTCCTGACGCGCGCCGGGCTCGTGCGTGCACAGGAATTAATTTGAGAACGCGTAGCCGGCGGTCAGCGTGAAAGCGGCCGCGTCGATAACGCCCGTGGTCGCGCCGTCGAAATAGATACGGCTTGTGGGCGTATCCTGCGGATTTGTAATGTCAAAAGGTTTCCCGAAACTGCAGTTCATTCGCGTCCAGTCCGCTCCGAAAGAAACGAAAAGCCCGCCCGAGAAGTAAATCGTACAGTTGAGCTCGGCTCCGTAGGTGAGGGAGGAGAAGCTCCTTTCGTTTTCGCCGGTCATTCCTACCGGGGGATCGTCGTCGCTTACGAGTATCCGGGTCGCGACCGGGGCGGCGTGATATACGGCGGACGCGTATCCTATCATCGGCGTAAGCGTAAAATCCCAGCGCCTGCGAGTGGTGAGATGGAAGGAGGGGCCGATATAGAATGACAGGTCCTTGTACAGGTACGACCGCCAGTTCTGATAATCGGTGCCGAAATTGGTCTTCTGCACGACGCTGTTGCGCTTAAACCTGATCTTGGCTCCCACATGGTCGAATGGCATGTATTCGAACGCCAGGCCGATGCCGAAATAGAGATGCGACACCTCGAATAACTTTGCCGTACCCTCATCTTTATCAATCGTGTAATGAGAGCCTTTCACAAAGGCGTTTTCGGCGTCGATGCAGCTTCCGAACGGTATGCCAATCGAAAAAAAGGCGCCGAGCAGCATCTGCCCCCTGTGGGCGCCCTCGGGAGGCTTGTCGAGCTCATCGAAGTCGGCGGAGTGAGCGGCCGTGGCGAAAAGAACGAACAGCACGCCGAAAACCGCCCGTGAAAGACGCTGGTTCATTTGATCTTCTTCTTTTTCTCAATCTCATCGATCGCCGTAAGAACTTTCTGGACTATCTGCCGCGAGATGTCGTCGTAGCGGGAGCTTTCGATAAGTATGTCGTTACGGTCCCAGATAAGGGAGAGGCTGCAGCAGTATTTTGCGTAATAGCGCCCGGCCCATGCCGTCCCCGGCTCCTTCCGTACGATGAACAGGATATCTCCCGTTTCCACGCTGAGCGCCTTGAGCGTAAACGTGTCGATAAGGTTCGGGACCTCCCTGCCCTTCTGAAAAGCACGGAGCGAGCTGCCGCGTCCGACCAGGATGACGTCTGCCCCGAGCAGTTTGCCTATTTTTACCGCGCTTTTATCGTCGATGAGGCCTGTCATGGAGAGGTTCTGTTCCTTAAGTATACGCTCCAGGGCCTCCCGCTCAACGACTTCCACTCTTCCCGTTTTAAAGAAGCAATGGCTTATGGCGTCCGAAAACTCATCACCCCAGCCGGCTCCCTTGACGTCAAAGGGGAAAACGGCGACCTTCTTGAGCTTATTACTCACATCAATTTTCTTGGTAAGAGCGACGTCTATAGTCGAACAAGCCGACGCCGCGAGCCATGCAAGCGCAATGAAGAGCGTAAGATGTTTTGTCATGGGATTCCGCCGTACGTAAATTAAATGTTATTCGTATTTCAGACTATTCAGCAACGGCCCCGAGCATAGAACAGGGAGAAACCGGTGTCAATATAAATTGTGAACACCGCTCTCCGGGGGGATGCGCTCCAATGAACCGTTGTCCGTGTCGAGCACGGGGGACGGCGTAAAAATCACTTTACTAAATCGCGAAGGGGATGATTATTGAGTCAGTGCCTGAGACTATCCGCGGAGCGATTTTCTTGAAGATACTCATCATCAACTACGAATTTCCTCCCCTGGGCGGGGGAGGGGGCGTGGCGACCATGGACCTTGCGCTGGAGTGGGTGAAAACCGCGCAGGTCGACGTCCTGACCTCCTGGTTCAAAGGGCTTCCGTATTACGAGGAAGTCAACGGAATAAACGTCTACCGGGTTCCCATATTCTTTCGCAAATCGAGGGACGCGGCGAGTTTTCTATCGATGCTGTCGTACCTGCCTTTCGGCTTTTTCAGGGGACTGCGATTGTGTCTGAAAAACCGCTATGACGTCATCAACACGCATTTTGCCGTACCGTCGGGCCCGCTCGGATACGTCCTCGGACTGATTTTCAGAATACCGAATGTTCTCTCTCTCCATGGAGGTGACATCTACGATCCCAGCAAGCGGATGTCTCCGCACCGGAGTTTTTTCTGGAGGAATGTGGTCCGTTTCATCATGAACAGGGCGGACCGCATAGTGGCGCAGTCGAGCAATACACGCGACAACGCGCTGAGGTATTACCGGCCCCGCAAGGAGATAGACATCGTTCCGCTGGCCTTTCATCCTCCGGAGCTGTCGGGCGCCGGGCGCGCGGCGATGGGGTTCAAGAAAAATGAATTCATACTCATTACGATAGGACGGCTCATTAAACGAAAAGCGATCGACCATATGATTCGCGCGCTCGCGGCGGTTCCGGATCGACGGGTGCGACTGCTCGTGCTCGGCGACGGTCCGGAGCGTGGCTATCTGGAAGCGCTTGTCAAAGAGCTCGGCATGAACGGCAGGGTCGTGTTCACCGGATATGTCACGGAACGTCAGAAATTCGATTATATAGGGATTTCGAACGTGTTCATCTCCACATCTCTGCACGAGGGTTTCGGGATTGTGTTCATGGAAGCGATGCATTGCGGGCTTCCCATAATCTGCAGCAACTACGGCGGACAGGTGGATTTCCTAACGAACGGAGAGAACGCGCTCCTTGTCGACGTGGGCGACATCGACGGCTATTCCCGTTCAATAAAGCGTTTTATTGACGACGACCGGCTGTACAGAAGGTGCTCCAGGAATAACCGACTAAGGCTGAAGGAGTTCTACGCTGAAAACGTGGCCGCGCGATACACGAATATTTTTAAAGAGGTTTCGTCAGGCCGTGGGTGAGGGTTCAGAACGCAGCATCGGCCTCCTGTCGTTAAACGGCGAACTGGTCGACGATTTCACCGCGCAATACACCGATCACGAGGTGCGCGTGTTCCGATCGGTGGATGCCGTTAAGGGCGAAGGGACTCTGCTTCTGGCGATTGACGCCGACATGTTCGAGTCGAGCGATCTCATCCAGTTTCACCTTTCGCGCCTCAGGAAGAAGCTCCAGGAGGTTCCGGTACTCCTGATCCTGAGAGTGAGCCATCTGGAGTCCCTCGATTACGAGTGGTTCTACGATGAATTTCTCCTGTTCCCGTTCAGGAAGAACGAGCTGAGGAGCAGGATACGCAGACTTCTGCTGGACAGGAACCTTCTCGATGACGAGAACGTGATCGCCATAGGAAACCTGCGAATAAACCTGTCAGAGTATTCAATCTATCTCAACAACGAGAA
Source organism: uncultured Leptospirales bacterium (assembly GCA_964510075.1). Classification (GTDB taxonomy): domain Bacteria; phylum Spirochaetota; class UBA4802; order UBA4802; family UBA5368; genus MVZN01. The sequence goes on from CAZEAH010000164.1 coordinate 6,227, forward strand.
ACTCGACTTCACATACAAGGAGTTCGAGCTTCTGAGGCTCCTCGCCCAGAACCGGGGTGTAGTGTTTTCGCGCAAGGACCTTCTGGCGAAAATATGGGGGGTCGAGTACATCGGCGGTACACGGACCGTTGATGTGCACATTCGCCGTCTTCGGGGTAAACTTGGGGACGAGTTCAACAGCATAATCGAAACCGTCCGCAATGTCGGCTATCGTTGCCGCACGCAGGAATCGTGATGCGCCGAAAATTGCTTGCTATTTTATTCCGGGTGCCGATACTGTCCAAGGTTTTTTTTACGCGAGAGGCCGCCTGCCGGGCGCTTCTAACACACTGTCAGAGAAAGTTACTCGACTACCATCCCAAGTATATGACTGCAGCAATGGCACCGCCGAAAAACCCGGAACCCCCGGGTCTGTTCCGGTGAGTGGCGATTTATATGTGAGAGGATTCGATGAATCAGGAGAAGAAACTGGAAAAGGTCCTCGATAGTGCTCTCTCGGACGACCTGACCGAATATGTGGCGCTGTTAAAGCTTCTTAAAAAACGCCTTCCTTTTTTCGGGGCGACAAAGCGCATTGCCGC
>CAZEAH010000165.1:0-6802 GCA_964510075.1 uncultured Leptospirales bacterium
GGGTCATCGAGCGACTGGGCATCCCCCAGCCGCGCTCCGGCATGGCGAGCACGCTCGAGCAGGCGCTCGCCATCGGCGAGGAGATCGGCTACCCTCTCATCGTTCGTCCGTCCTACGTGCTTGGGGGGCGGGCCATGGAGATCATCCACTACCCCGAGATGCTCAAGCAGTACATGGAGGCCGCCGTGGAGGTCTCGCCCGAGCGGCCGATCCTTATCGACAAGTTCCTGGAAAACGCCATCGAGACCGAGGCCGACGCCATCTGCGACGGCGAGAACGCGTTCGTTCCGGCCGTAATGGAGCACATCGAGCTCGCCGGAATCCACTCGGGCGACTCGGCCTGCGTCATCCCGCCGGTGAGCATACCCGAAAAACACGTCTGGACCATCGAGGACTATACGCGGCGAATCGCGGTCGAGCTCGACGTGGTCGGCCTCATGAACATCCAGTACGCCATCGCCGGCGAGACCGTGTACATACTCGAGGCCAATCCGCGCGCCTCGCGCACGGTGCCGCTGGTCTCCAAGGTGTGCAACATCCCCATGGCGAAAATCGCCACGCGCGTCATGCTCGGAGCGAGAATACGCGACCTGGGGCTCAAGAACGCGCGCGTGCGGCACTTCGGCGTGAAGGAATCGGTCTTTCCGTTCAACATGTTCGCGGAGGTCGACCCGGTGCTCGGGCCCGAGATGCGGTCCACCGGCGAGGTGCTGGGGCTTTCGGAGAATTTCGGGCTGGCCTTCTATAAGGCCGAGGCGGCGGCGCAGCAGATACTTCCCATGCGCGGCACGGTGCTCATCACCGTCAACAAGAAGGACAGGCCGCAGGCTCTCCAGGTGGCCAGGGAGCTTTCGGGGCTCGGCTTCGGCATCATGACGACCAACGGCACGGGACGCTTTATGGCCGAAAACGGTCTCGACTCGACGGTGGTGATGAAGCTCCACCAGGGGCGGCCCAACATCATCGACCATATCAAGAACAACGAGATCCAGCTCATCATCAACTCCCCGCAGGGGCGTCAGAGCGAGCACGACGACTCGTATATCCGGAAGGCGGCCATAAAGTACCGCATTCCCTACATCACCACCATGGCCGCGGCGACTGCGGCCGTGAAGAGCATTCGCGCGCGCGACCACGGCCACCTGGAGGTGCGCTCGCTTCAGAGCTATCACGCCGATTCGCAGGCCTGACGGGCCGGGCCGCTCCGGCCTTGGCCTCCGCGCGTAGGCCCCGCCGTGCCGCGGCGGCGCCTACGCCCAGGTGATGTGCCCGGGCTCGAACTTACGCACAAGCCCGCGGTGGGCGGGAATGACGCGCACCGTACAGCCGAACTGGCCGGACTTCAGGCAGAGCATGTGGCCCTCGTAGACGCAGACGCCGTCGGCCTGCTTTTCGGCCGCGTACATGGGAAGCGCCGCGCCCTCCACGATATCGCCGGCCGGGTTGAGCGCGCCGAAGTAGAGCTCCACCTGCACCTCGTCGGGCGAGAGCTCACCCAGGTTCACCGTCCCGCGAACGGTGAGCCTGCTTCCGACCGTCACTTCCTTCTCCCCGCCGAAGATGATGTCGCGTATAACGACCTTTCCCCACGCGCCGTGGATGCGCTTCCTCCACGCGGCCATCTCGCGCGCGCGCCTGAAACCCTCGTCCGAGAATTTGCGGAAGTTCTTGTTGGCCCCCAGATAATAGCGCTCGGTGTATTCGCGCACCATGCGGTTCGTGTTGAACTGCGGGCAGAGGGTCTTCATGGACTCCTTGATGCGGGCGATCCACTCGCGCGGCAGGCCGTCGGCGCCGCGGGCGTAGAACATGGGGATCACTTCCTTCTCCAAAATGTTGTAAAGCGAGAGGCTCTCCACGTCGTCCTGGTAGTCGGGGTCCTCATACTCCTCGCCCTTTCCGATGGCCCAGCCGTTGGCGCCGTTGTATCCCTCCACCCACCAGCCGTCCAGCGTGCTGATGTTGAGCGCGCCGTTGGGAACCACCTTCATGCCGCTGGTGCCCGAGGCCTCGAGCGGACGCACGGGCGTGTTCAGCCATATGTCCACGCCCTGCACCAGATAACGCGCGATGTTGATGTCATAGTCCTCGATAAAGACGATCTTGTTCCGAAAGCGGTCGTCGCGCACCAGGTTGACGATATGCTTTATGAGCTCCTTTCCCGCCGCGTCGCGCGGATGGGCCTTTCCGGCAAAGACGAGCTGAATGGGCCTCTCCTTGTCGAGCAAAAGCTTCTCCAGGCGCGGCATGCTGCGCAGGATGAGCGTGGCGCGCTTGTAGGTGGCGAAGCGGCGCGCGAAACCGATGGTGAGCGCCTCGCTGTCCAGCACCGCGTCGGATTTCTCGGCCTCGGTCTTCGGCGCGCCGCGCGAGTAGAGCTGCTCCTTCAGCTTCTTGCGCGCGAATGCTACCAGGCGCTCCCTGAGGCGGTCCCTGCAGCGCCACAGCTCCGAGTCGGGGATGGAATCGATGTTGAGCCACATGTCCTTATCGACCGGATTGTCTATCCAGCGCGGCCCCAGATAGCGGTCCAACAGGCGCATCATCTCGTCGGAGGTCCATGAAAGAATCTGCACGCCGTTGGTGATGTGGCTTACGGGCACCTCGTGGACCGGAAGCGAAGGCCAGATGTTCTTCCACATGTTGCGCGAGACCGAGCCGTGGAGTCTGGAAACGCCGTTGCACGCGGCCGCGGTCTTGATTGCGAGCACCGTCATGCAGAAGGTCTCGCTCTTGTCGAAGGGGTTTTCCCTGCCCAGGCCAAGGAATTCCTCGCGCGCAATGCCGAGCTTTGCGTAATAGTGCGAGAGGTACTTGTCGACGAGCTCCGGCTCGAAGCGGTCGTTTCCCGCCGGCACCGGGGTGTGCGTGGTAAACACGTTTCCCGGAAAGACGAACTCCAGCGCCTCGTGGAAGCTCAAGTTGTTCGCGGTCATGGCCATGTGGATGCGCTCCACGGCAAGGAAGGCCGAATGGCCCTCGTTCATGTGATACACCGTTATGTTTTTCCCGAGCGCCCTCAGCGCCCGAACTCCCCCTATTCCCAACAGCATCTCCTGCTTGATGCGCATCTCGGTGTCGCCGCCGTAGAGCTGGTCGGTGATGGTTTTGTCCTCCGTGCCGTTCGCGTCGATATTGGTGTCGAGGAGATAGAGCTTCACCCTTCCCACGGTCGCCTCCCACACCTGCGCGTGGACGTCCCTGCCGGGAAACTCGACCGAGACCACCAGAGGAGTACCGGCCTCGTCCTTGACCAGCGATACCGGAATGTTGTAAAAATCTGTCTGCGGAAAACGCTCCTGCTGCCAGCCGTCGATGGTAAGATACTGGTGGAAATATCCGAGCCGGTAGAGCAGCCCCACGCCGTTCAGCGGCAGGCCGAGCTCGCTGGCCGACTTGAGATGATCGCCGGCCAGAACTCCGAGCCCTCCCGAGTAAATGGGCAGGCATTCGTGAATGCCGAACTCCGCCGAGAAATACGCTATCTCGCCGCCGGCGAAATCCGGATAGTTTTCCTCGAACCATGATTTCTTTGTGAGGTGCCAGTCCAGCTCCTCCTCGACGCGGCGCATGTGCGCGAGGAAACTCTCGGACTCGGCGGCTGCGTCCAGGTCCTTCTGGGAGATCGCGCCGAGCAGCGCCACGGGATTGTGATTGCACTCCCTCCACAGCTCGACGTCGAGCCTGCGGAAGAGCTCTATGGCCTCGTAATTCCACACCCACCACATGTTGCGGGCGATCTTTTCGAGAGGTTTCAGCTTTTCGGGAAGATAGGGTATTACCCTGAATTTCTGGATTCTGCTCATCAATACCTCTTATAATCGATTTTTCGAATCAGTATTTTCCGAAATTACGCGCGCCGTCAAACGAGTCCCTTTCGGAATCCGGGATTTGTCCAGCCACTCACATGCCGCTCTTCCATAGACGGGGGGCTCTCGGCTCAGCGCGTGAAGCCTGATCCTATACCCGGAAAAAGCGGTCGATCAAGCCTATTTTATAAACATTTTATGTAATCGCAATAAAGACTTAATCCGCGCGATGCTCTTTTTACCAAACATTCGAAATAAACATCCCTTGCATCCGGAAACGAAGGAAAATGGAAGAGCGGGAACAAAGAAGGGAAATCAGATACGCGCTTGACAAAAGCGAACTGGCAAACGTGCCGGCACTCGTTCGTTGTGGTGATGGCGACGCATTTCGGGCGACAATCATCGACATCAGCGCGAGCGGTATGGGACTTCGAATGCTTGAACCGGATCCGTCCCGCATGCCGCGACACGGCGGCGAGATGGCGGTGGAAGTGAAAAAACCCGCCTATGAATTACGCGGAATGTGCGTACATCGCGGCGAACCTGATTCCGGTGCCCGTTTGGGATTCTACGTTCACAATCCGGTGGAATTACACAAACTGCTCAGGTTGAGAGAAATCATCCTTGCCGAAAAAACCGTCACACATGACAATTAAAGCAGTTGCCGGCTTTTCTGTTTGACAGCGTTCCGCCGCCTGATACAGCTTTCCACGTCATGGAAAGCGTGCGGATAATCCTGTGCCAGATGCCGCTCGGCGAGCGCCTCACCCGCCGCCAGGCCGCCTCTGTCCGCGGCTTCAAACCGCATTTCATGTGCTTTCCCGAATACTTCTTCGTCAGCAAACGGCTCGGCAACCACGGCCAGACGGCGCACAACCAGGAGCGCCAGCTCGCGCGTATACGCGTCATGTCGCGCGCCTTCGACACAACGGTGATCGGCGGCACCATGCCCGAGCTCGACGGCGAGCGGCTCCACAACACCAGCTTCGTCTATTCGCGGGGGGAGCGCCTCGGTTTTTACCGCAAGCGCAACCTCTTCTTCGCCGAGGAGGGAAAGATCACGCCGGGCGACCGGTTCGGCGTCTTCACCGCGGGCGGCATCCGCTTCGGCGTGCTCATCTGCGCCGACGTCTTCAAGGACGAGAGTTTCCTCGAGATGAAACGCCTTGGCGCCAGGATCATCTTCATTCCGACGTTTTCGCTGAAGCGCGAGGAGAGCGTGGAGGACAAGTACCGCCGCGACGAGGAGATCTTCGTGCGGGGCGCGCGGCTCGCCGACGCGCTCATCGTCAAGGTGTGCGGCGTGAAGTCGGAGTATAAGAATTTCCTGCAGGCCCGAAGCCTCGTGGCCTCACCGGATGGCGTGCTCTACCGCGTGAAGCCCGAGGAGGAGGACAGTACGATGCTCATTCAGTTCGAGGCGGCAGTGTAGGCTCAACGTGCCGGCGCGCTAGCCTTCCGCCTCCCGCTCGAATGCGCTGTTATGTCTGCTGTAGAGAAAGTAGATAACCAGCCCCACCGAAAGCCACACGAAAAATCTCAGCCAGGTTTCTATGGGAAGGCTCGCCATAAGGATGAAGCAGCAGACGATCGACGCGATCGGCACAAAAGGCACCCAGGGCGTGCGGAACACGCGGCGGTAGTCCGGCTTCGTACGCCGGAAGACGAGCACCCCGACCGACACCAGCATGAAGGCGAAGAGCGTGCCGATGTTCGAGAGGTCGGCGAGCGTGCCGATATCGAAAATACCGGCGGGGATCGCCACGAACAGTCCGGCCGTCCAGGTGCTGATGTGGGGCGTGCGATAGCGCCGGTGGACGCGCGAGAACGCGCGCGGCAGAAGGCCGTCGCGTGACATGGTGAACCATATGCGCGCCTGGCCGAACTGGTAAACCAGCATGGAGCTTATCATGCCGGTGAGCGCGCCGATAGTCACCCAGCGCTGTACCGATTCGAGACCCAGGGCGTTGAGGGCGTTCGCCACCGGCGCGGCGTTGCGGAGCGTCGGCCAGTGCTGGATGCCGGTGAGCACCAGCGCCACCATGACATAGAGCGTGGCGCACACAACGAGCGATGCGATAATGGCGAAGGGGATGTCGCGCTGGGGGTTTCGCGCCTCCTCCGAGGCCGTCGAGACCGAGTCGAATCCTATGTAGGTAAAGAAAACGATCGCGCCGCCGGTCAGCACTCCCTGCCAGCCGTTGGGCATGAACGGCTTCCAGTTTTCCACCTCGATATAGCGGCTCGCGGCGAACACGAAGACAAGAATTGCCGTAATCTTCACCGCAACCATCAGGTTGTTGGCGCCGGCGCTCTCGCGTATGCCGATAACCAGGATGATCGTCATGATCATGATGATGAGAAAGCCCGGCAGGTTGAAGTACGCCCCCGTAAAGACGCCGTTCGCGAACACGGGCTGCATGAGGCTCTCGGGCAGACGTATCCCCAGGCTGAGCAGAAGCGAGTGGACGTAGGCCGAAAACCCCACGGCCGAGGCCATATTGCTCACCGCGTATTCCAGAATGAGGTCCCAGCCGATGATCCAGGCGACGAACTCGCCGATCGTGGCGTAGGCATAGGTGTAGGCGCTTCCGGCGACCGGTATCATTGAAGCGAGCTCGGCGTAGCAGAGTCCCGCGAGCGCGCAGACCACGGCCACCAGGAAGAACGAGAGGGCGATGCCAGGCCCCGCGCCCGGACGGCCCGTCATGCTGACCGCGTTCCTCCCGTGCATGAGCACGTCCAGAAGCGGCGCCTTGAGAATCGATTCGAACTGCAGCACCTCGCCCGCCGCGGCGGTGCCGGTAAGGATGAACACGCCGGTACCGATGATCGCGCCGATTCCGAGCGCGGCGAGCGACCAGGGGCCAAGGCTCCGGCGCAGTTTGTGGTCCGGGTTCTCCGATTCGGAGATCAACCGCTCTATGCTTTTGGTCCGGAAAAGGCGCTTCATGGGCAACCTGCCATAGCGGAGTGGGGGGGGGGGGGGGGGG
>CAZEAH010000166.1:0-6798 GCA_964510075.1 uncultured Leptospirales bacterium
ACCTAAAATAGGGGCGCTTCTGGCGACCCGGGACGACGCGGCGTCGGCGTACCGTGAGGCCTACCTCTTGCTTCGCGATCCCCAGATCTTCGCTCGCTACGAAAATTTCGACGTGGCCGCTCAGCCGGTAAAGTTCATACTGCGGGATTTCGACCGACGGGTCTCCGCCGGCGAGGCGCTTACGGCGGACGACGCGCTTTACCTGGGTATACTCCTCGAACGCCGTCAGCTCGGTTCGGCCCTCACCCGCAATACCGCGGTGTTTTTCGCGCTGCTGTCGCTGTTGGGTCTGGGCATGTATCTGTACGAGCGTCGTTCGCTTAAAGAGGCCTGATCCGCAACGCGTTCCATCCGGAACGGCCTGCCGGCGTACAAGGTCCCGGCAGGCGCTCCCTATCCCCGTATGTCCGCCCCGCTTCAGCCGAGCGCCACGTCGAGAATCATCATTATGGTAAACCCCACCATTGCCCCCATGGTGGCAATGTCGCCGTGACCGCCGGACTGCGATTCAGGAATGACCTCTTCCACCACCACGTAGATCATGGCGCCGGCGGCGAAGGCGAGCGCATAGGGAAGGATGGACTGCGCGACGATGACGATAGAGGCGCCCAGCACCCCCGCCATCGGCTCGACCATGCCCGATATCTGTCCGTAAAAAAAACTTTTTCCCCGGCCCATGCCCTCCCGGCGCAGCGGGAGCGAAACCGCCATGCCCTCGGGAAAATTCTGAATGCCGATACCGACGGCCAGAGCGATCGCCGAGGCGAGCGTGGCCGACGGCAGATCGGCCGCAACGGCTCCGAAAGCGACTCCCACGGCGAGCCCCTCCGGAATGTTATGAAGGGTTATGGCGAGAACCAGGAGTGTGCTTCGCTGCCAGGACGTCTTGACGCCCTCGGCCTCGCTGACCGGCAGGAAGCGATGCAGGTGCGGCAGCACCCTGTCTACCAGGCGGAGAAACACGCCGCCGGCCATAAAACCGGCCGCTGGCGGCACCCAGACGGGCAGGGGGCCCGCCTCGGACATTTCTATCGCCGGGGCGAGGAGCGACCAGTAGCTTGCCGCGATCATGACGCCTCCCGCGAAAGCGAGCGCGAAATCGAGCACCCTGCGGTCCGGCTGTTTGCCGACGAACACAAACGATGCTCCGATGGCCGTAAGGCCCCAGGTGAAGCAGGTGGCAATGAGCGCCTGTGTGATATGTCCGAGCGAGGTAAAGTATTCGATCATGGGTCCTTTCTCCCTAACCGCCGGCCCGTTCGGGCGGCGCAGTGGTCCAGTATCATCCCGGCGGTGCTTGTCCGGGTGCCACGGCGCGCACGATCTTACGAAAGCCTTCGCGCGGGTACAACAACAATTTGCCGCGATGCTTCCCGAGAAATTGTGATTGCAAAAATCGTTCCGGGCTACGACTCTTTGGCGGTTGTCGGAGACATAATCGGGGCAGGAGCAAAGCGATGAAGGACCTTGTGATAGTGGGTGCGGGCCCGGCCGGGCTGTCGGCGGCCATTTACGGCATGCGCGCGGGGATAGACCTGGTGGTGCTCGAGAAACTCGCGCCGGGCGGGCAGGTGATGACCACCTACGAGGTCGAAAATTATCCCGGTTTCGTCGACCCCGTACCCGGCTGGGAGCTGATGAGCAATATGGAAAACCAGGCGCGGCGGCTCGGCGCCGAGATAGCGAGCGTGGAGCTCTCGTCCGTTCGCCGCGACGAGGGCGATAATTGCTTCGAGATTTCTGTCGTCGGAGGGGAACCGATCCGCGCCCGCTCGGTAATCTGCGCCACGGGCGCTTCGCTTCTCAAGCTCGGCGTTCCCGGCGAGGCCGAATTTACCGGCAGGGGCGTGTCGTACTGCGCCACCTGCGATGCGGCCTTTTTTAAAGGGAGGGTCACGGCCGTGGTGGGCGGAGGCGACACCGCGCTCGAGGAAGCCCTGCACCTGACGCGCTTCGCCTCGAAGGTATACCTGGTGCACCGGCGCGACGCCTTTCGCGGGGCGAAGCTGTTGCAGAAGCGGGTGATGGAGAACGCGGCGATCGAGCCCGTATACAATTCAATAGTGCGCTCCGTCAACGGAAGCGGCAAGGTCGAGTCGATCACCCTGGAGAACACGAAGACCGGCGCCGCGAGCGACCTTTCGGTCGACGGCGTGTTCATCTTTATCGGCTATCGCCCCAACACCGAATACGTCCCGGGCGAGATTCTCAACGACTATGGGGAGGTGATGGTGGATTCCCGCATGCGCACGTCCATTCCGGGGCTTTTCGCGGCGGGCGATCTGCGCGGCGATTCCATAAGACAGATCGTGGCGGCCGCAGCCGACGGCGCCACCGCGGCGCTCTCGGCGTACGAGTACCTGGAGTCGCTCGCGCGGTCCTAAAAGCGTATGCCCAGCACCTGGCGGCGGACCTCGCCGTCCATCTCCACGCGCTTGTAGAGGAACTTCAGAACCGAGAATTTTTTGAATCCCGTTTCGCTCTCCGATTCGGACTCCCACAAAAGCCCCCACAGGCTTCCCGTCGAGCTGTAGCCGCGCTCGGGCTTTTCCAGATGATAATACGGGATGCCGAGCAGCAGCATGCGCCGCTCGTAGCGCTCGGCCGGTTTCAGGTTGCGGTACCACAGCGCCCCCAGGCCCCACAGCTGGAACTTGTCGCCGTCGCTCTCCGCGCTCACATACGTGAGGAGCGGCGGGATGCAGAGCACCCATTCGTGCGCATCGCTCCCATAGTACCAGAACGGAATGAAGCTGTGGCGGAAGTAGTCGCCCTCGCGCTTTACATTATAGATGAACCAGAGCAGGCTGAAGTCGTACCCGCCCCCCGTACGCGACCATTCGTGGCTGGCGAGGAGGCCCCAGGCAAGTCGATACGCCCGGATCTCCGGCGAGACCTCGTAGCTTAACAGGTTGAACGCCAGGCCGTAGCGCTCGTGCCCTGTCTCGGTCCACTCCCGATGGTCGAAGAGTCCCAGGAAGTTCTGCCGGTTGTAGGCGGGCGAGGAATGCAGGTAGAGCCCCGTAATAAAACGGCTGGAGGAGCTTGCCGACTGCGACGAGAAGTAGAACGGCAGTATGAAGCGTGTGGACGTCCGCTCGGAGCGCCAGGAGAAATAGAGCGGGAAGAGGTGCAGAGACCGTTCGCCCGTGCCGGCGTCGGCGCTCCTCCACAGGAGCAGCGTGAGCGAGCGTTCATCCCGCGGCGACGAGGCAGAATAGAAGAGCGGGAATACGTACCGGTAGCTTTTCTGCGGCGACGTCCGGGCGAGATAGAAGGGCAGCACCCAGAGGCGCGTGTCCGCGCCGTCGGCGCTGTACGCGCGATCGACGAGCCAGAGCACGTTGGTGTGCGTGTCGCCGTTGTCGGTCGAGCGGTAGAAGAGCGGAACGATCGGGAAGAAGTAAAACCCCGTCGCGCGGCCGTCCACGGTCTCGCTTCTGGCGCAGTGCAGCGGGCTGATCGAAAACGAGCGCGAGAATTTCGTCGCGTCTTCCGCCGCGGCCGAGGCGCCGTAATACAGCGGGCTGATGGTGCGCTTCGTGAGCACGCCGTTCTCCCTGCGCTCCCGGTGCCAGACGAACGGGAATATCCTCCAGCCGCTCTTGTCCGGCGAGGAGTACCAGTTGGCGACGGGCCAGAGCACCGTCCTCTCGCGGAGCCCGTCCGTCGCGTCGTACTCGTCCCAGTACAGGTTGAGTACATAGCCGCGTTTGAAGGATTTGCCTTCCCTCTGCATGCCGTACAACGGGAAGAACACCAGGTACTCCATCTCGCCCGATTTGTACGAAAGGTAATTGAGTATCCATTGTATGCGGTCGTCCGATTCCCTGTCCCAGGTAAGCCAGGAGAGCGGCAGCAGGCGGAAATGGCGCTTCGAGTCGGCCATCTCGAAGGCCGTAAGGCCGAAAAGCAGCCTGAAGCCCCAGAAATACTCGGAATTTTCGCGCGATACGGTCTTCTTCTCGCGTATCCGCACGCCCCCGTCGGGCGTCCCGGTCGCGGGCGTTTCGACCGGCACCTCGCCTTCCGGCAAAGCAGGTCCGCCCTGCCGCGGCGGACGCGCCAGCGTGACGCGCGTCGAGACGCTCACAACATCGTAGAGCCACGAGAGATCGGTGTCCACATGCCAGCCTCGCTCTCCCCTGCCGAGGCCCAGTCCCACGCCCGGGGCCGGTCCGGCGGCGACACTCCTGGACATGCCGAGGATGTTTATGTGCAGTTCCCTGTTCGGGCTCTCATAGTCGAAGTACAGCGGGAGAAAGAGCGTGATGTCCCTCTCCGGGGTTTTGTCGTGGAAATAGAGCGGCGCCCAGTACGTGGCCTCCTCAGACTTCGCCGACGCGCTCCTGCCGTAGTAAAGGAGCACCCAGCGCACCGATTCGTCGGCCGTGCGTTTATCGTAATGAAACAGGCCGTACGAGGTGACCTCATCTTTCTTTGAACCGCCCGGCCGCATGTAGAACGGGAAGTAGTAGCGGTAGCCCGATTCACCCGTTTCGTGGAACACGAAGGGGATCAGCCAGAAACGTTTCAGGCCGCCCCCGGGCTCGGTACGCCAGTCAAACACCCACAAAAGATTGCGGTGCGTTCCTTCGATCGCGTTCGAGCTCTGGAAGTACAGCGGGATGATGGGAAACCAGAAGCTCGATTCAAGGCTTGTTCCGGACCACCGGTCTTCACCGTAGCGCGCCGTGGTGCGGCCGAAGAGCGGGGTGAGAAGACCGGCGGTGTAGAGGGTGCGATACTCTTTTTCGCCGGGAACGCGGCCGTAGTCCGTTCCCTTCCACCGGCTGAAGAACGGAAGAAGGTGGGTGTTGTGCGCGCCGTCTGGATGGCGGTTGTTCAGGAACAGAGGCGGGAGCACGTGCGTATAACCGTCGCCGCCCGGGCGGTGAAAAAGGAGCGGTGCGAGCCACAGGCGCGTCAGCCGGTCGCTCCCGTTCTCGGTCCTCCACGAGTAGTCGATGAGCCACAGTACGTTCCGGTGGCCGTACTGCGGTGTCGTATGATGATAGGTGAGCGGGATGAGCGGCGCCCACCAGGTCCTTTTTTTCAGCGACCCGTCCGAGTTATGCGACGACCAGTACGCGTGCAGCGGCGAGAGGTTCCAGCGCTCCTCGGCTCCCGGTGCGTAACCGCCGCGGTGGACGGTGTGGTGCGTCCCGAACACCGGCGAGTAGAAGTACGAATGGTCGGCGTAAGACCCCCGGTCGCGTCCCCACCAGAACAGGTACAGTACGGCCCTGTCGGCGTCGTCGCCGCTTATGTTCGAATAGTACAGGGGATTCGCGATCGTGCTCGAGTCGGCGTCCCGACTGCCGTAGTGAAGGAGCGGAGGTATGAAGTACCTGCGCCGGTCGTCGATCTTACTCGTCAGCCGGTACCAGAACGGGAGCAGGCGGAGGGAGGTGTACCGGGGATAATCCGTATACTTGAACAGCCACAGGGCCATGAAGGAGTAATGCCCTTCCCAGTCCTCCTTCTCGACGAGAAAGGCGTTGATGCTGTATTTGCTCTCCTTCTCGCTTCCGAATACCTTCCGCTCGCCTTCGTCGAGGTCGGACCAGTCGCGCGCCGCGGCGCTTCCCGCGAGGGCGAGCGTCAGAACGCAGATAGCGGCGAAACTACGACTCGCGCGAATTGCCACGGCTCCCATCTTGCCGTCCTCCGGCCCGGTGATTGAGCTTCAGAGGGATGTCGGCCGCGGGAATATTTCAAGCAAAAATCGGGGCTACTCTGCGACCCGCCGAACGATCTCGTCGAAGAGCGTGAAAATATCCATGGCCTCCGGTACCGAGCCGACGTCGTGCGGGAGCACAATCACTTTTATTCCGGTGCGTGCCCCCAGATGCGTCGCGGCGGTGGCAGTGTTGAAGACGTCGCGGATGATGAGCGCGATGCGGTCGGCGGGCGTCTCGGAAAGGATGAGATTCGCCTGCTGCACGGTAGATGAGACGCCGGGGGCCGGTTCGAGCGAACCCGCGCAGGCGATGTCGTACCGTTTCAGGAAGTAATCGAAGAGCGCGTGCCGCTGTACGACGGTCGAGCCCTTCCTGTCGGCGAGCTGGGTGTCCCATTGTTTCATTCTTCGTTTCCACTCGTCTTTGAAGCAGCGGGCGTTTTCCCTGTATACCGCGGCGCTCGTTTCATCGAGTTTCTGAAGCCGGGCCGCTATGGCCTCCGCGTACACGGGGATGTTCGCCGGATCGAGATGGTGATGGGGATTGACGTCGTGATGGGTGAACTGTGGCGTGCGCTGGGCCGTCGAATACTCCTCCCCGAGGAGGGTGACGAGCTCGGAGAGGTCGAGATGTCCGTCCCGTCCCGCCTGGATGCGGGCGTTCGCCGATACCTTCAGTATCGCCTCGATCCATTCATCTTCGAGTCCCGCGCCGTTGACGATCAGAAGGTCGGCCTTCTTCATCGCCCGCGCCGCGGCCGCGTTCGCGTTTACATAGTGCGGATGGCTCTTTCCCGTGGCGAGGGAGTGCACCTCGACCCTGTCGTTTCCCACGATTCGCGCGATGTCCGCCATGTAGGGGTAGGTGGTCACGACCACTACGCGGGCATGGACCAGCACCGGCGCGAGGAAAATGAAAAAGATCGTCAGCACGTATCTCATCGGAACCTCTTTTATTTGAGAGTGATATCACGCGCGGCGGTCAAAACAATTCCGCCGCGGTACCCGGTGGACGGAGCCGGCGTGAGCCCGTTCCATGCGGCCGCAGGGACGCAGATGCAAATCTTAAGGGAACCTCTATTAATTAACATTTTTGAGGTTGATAAAGTTGCAAC
>CAZEAH010000167.1:0-6758 GCA_964510075.1 uncultured Leptospirales bacterium
GTCGGGGGCCCTGTCCATGGCGAACCGGGTCTTGAGCAGCGACTCCCTCTCGCGCTTGCGTTCTGTGACGTCGCGCGAACTGCCCTGAAGCCCCGCGGGCTCTCCCCGCTCGTCGAAAAGCCACCCGACGGTCGATTCGATGTCCGCCACGGTTCCGTCCTTCTTGTAGTACTGCACCTCGATTGTCCTGGAGCGCGCGCGCTCTTCCGGAGGTTTTGCCAGTTCTTCCGCGATTTCCGAAAGAGCGCTGTCGGCGTACGTCTTCGTCAGGAGGCTCCGTATGGAAAGGTCGAGGATTTCCTCCGGAGTATAACCGGTTATGGCCAGCGCGGCCGGGCTTGCGTAGGTGAAACGGCCTTCGAGGTCCATGGTCCAGATGAAATCGTTCGAGTTCTCCGCGAGGAGGCGGTACCTGCGCTCGCTTTCGGTCATCCTCAGATGCGCGTCGAAAAGCTCGAACGCCATATCGATGGAAGAGAGCAGAACAAAGTCGCCGGAGTTCTTGATAACGTAGCCGTAGCGGGTGATGCTCCTGACCTTCTCAACCATTCTCTTTTCGGAATGCGAGGTGAGAAAGACGATGGGGACGTTCCTTTTCGCCAGTATGATCCGGGCCGCCTCGGGGCCGCTCATTCCGCGTCCGAGGTCGATGTCCATCAGCACCAGGTCGGGCATTTCCCCGCCCAGGGCCATGTCCACGGCGGCTCCGCCGCTTTCGGCCGTAAGCACGCGGTAGCCGTGGCGGCGCAGCATCCTGGCCTCCGACGCCGCGGTGATCGGTTCGTCCTCGACGAGTAGAATGGTTTTCCGCATCCTGTTCGGGTTCTCGTTTCGAAAAACCGTCGATTACAGTTTGAAGACTATCCTGAACCGGGTGCCATCGTTGACGCTTTTTTCCAGCGTGCCCCGAATCTGTTTCGTCAACAGGTCCACCAGGTTCAGTCCGAATCCCCCGACTTTTCCCGGTCCGGTTTCGTCCATTCCAACGCCGTCGTCGCAGAAGAGGAGCTCCATCATCCCGCCGTCCAGTCTGCGGAGAGAGACGCGTATGGTACCCGCGCGCCCGTCGGGAAACGCGTACTTTAAAGCGTTGGCAAGGAGTTCGTTGACGATGATGCCCAGCGGGAAGAGGACCGTGGAATCCATGTCCGTTTCCTCGATGTGGTCCTCTATCCGGACGCGCGACGACTTCGTGCTGACGGCGTAAACGTCGCGTATTAGCTCCCCGAGGTAGTCCGCGGCCGACACCCTCCGGAAGTCCTTCGAGCGGTACAGCCTGTCGTAAATCATCATCATACCCCGCACGCGCAATTGCGCTTCGGCCAGCGCTCCGGCGGCAGTGTCGTCCTCGAGCCTCCGCGCCTGCAGGCCGAGAAGGCTCGATATCGTAATCATGTTGTTTTTTATGCGGTGATGAACCTCGCGCAGGAGCAGTTCTTTCTCTTCCAGCAGGGAACGTATTTCCTCTTCGGCTAGCTTGCGATCGGTGATGTCGGAGGCCAGCCCGTCAATCCTGATTATGTTTCCTCCTTCATCATAAATAAGCCTGCTCTTGTCGTAGATCCAGCGTATCGAGCCGTCGGGAAGAATGATCCTGCATTACCGCTCGGCCGCCCCATCCTTTAAAAGTCTGTCAAATACGACGGGGATGGCCGGACGATCTTCGGGGTGGGTGACCTCCAGCCACAATTCCGGGTTCTCGATAAAAACATCGGGCGGGCGGCCGTACACGCTTTTTACGGAGGGGCTCAAAAAGAGTACTTTCAGGTCGGGCCATGAGAGCGACCAGACGACGTCGCGGATGCTGTTGAGGATACTGCTCAGCTTCTCCTCGCTCTGGCGCAGCGCCTCCTCGGCCCTCTTCCTTTCGGTGATGCTCCGGGAGATGCCGAAGGTGCCCATCACCTTACCCTCAAGGTCGTACAGGGGCAGCTTGGTCGTGGAGGCCCACGAGACGCGCCCGTCGGGCCAGGTCAGTTTTTCCTGCGCGTCAACCATGGGCTTCAGGGTTTGCATAATGCCGAGCTCGTCGGCGCGGGCCTTCGCGGCATGTTCCTCGGAAAAATAATCGAAATCGCTCGTTCCGAACATCTCGGCCGGATCGGCGAAGCCATGGCGGGCGGCCTTTGCCCGGTTTACCTTCAGGAAGCGGCTGTCGCGGTCCTTAAAATAAATGTAATCGGGGGTCGTGTCCATGAGCGTGGTGAGCATGTGCCGTTCCCACAACAGCGCTTCCCGCGCCTCTCTCTCGGCGGTTATGTCGCCGAGCAGAACCGTGGAGCCGGTAAGCGCGCCGTCGGTAAAAAGCGGCTTGAGCGAAGCGCGCACGTGATGGACGCCGCCGTTTCTGTCCACTATCCTGAATTCGAAGGGGCGGCTTTCTCCGGCGATCGCCCTTTCGTAGGAATCCGCGATACCGGGAACGTCCTCGGGCGGCACGAAGTCATTGATGGTCCTCCCGGTCAGCTCTCCCGGAGAGTACCCGGTGAGCCGCTCGATGACGGGACTCGCGTAGAGAATGCGACGCTCCGAGTCGAGCCGTACTATCGCCCCGGCGATGTTCTCCACAAGGAAACGATAACGCTCCTCGCCCTCTTTAAGCCGATTGATTTTTTCCTTGAGGAGCGCGCCCGCCTGGAGAAACGCCGACTGCCGGGCGGCCGAAAGCGCGGCAGTCGCAAGCCGACCGGGGTCCGTGTCGGCGCCGTGCACCGCCGCGGCGCCGGCGTACAGAAAGCTCGCCGACGGAACCATGCAGCCGCTTCCGGTAACGACGAGCAGTACGGAGTCGGGACGCGCCGCCCTGATGCGGCGGATCTTGGCCAGCGAGGCCGTGCCGTCGGAAACCGGATTGTACACAATCACCGACGGCGCGTCTTGGCGTGCGCATTCGTCGTCGTTAAGCGTTTCCCGGCCTGTGACCTTGAGGTCTCTTGCCGCGAACGCCGAGGCAAGGGTGTCTCTGCGAGCGGCGTCCGGTTCCACTATGATGACGTCCACCGGCGCCGGCCCCTTCCTTCCCGCAATCAGCACGTTCACCCTGGCCACGAGCTCCGCCGCGGAGAAGGGCACGGCAAGGTGGTCGGCGGCCCCGTTCTCCAGACTGATGCGGCGGATCTCGTCGGTCATGAATGTGGCCGACATGACGAGCACCGGCACCTCGTTGAACTCGCGGTACTCCGGCATGCGGAGGAGGCGGCAGAAGCTCCAGCCGTCGATATCGGGCATGTAGATGTCGGTAATGACGAGATCCGGCGCTCCCTGTGCGGAGAGCTCCTTCATCGCGGCCGCGACGTTTGCGGCTGTTCGAACGGTAAAGCCCGACTCCGAGAGAATGACCCGGATCAGATCGAGAACCTGCAGGTCGTCGTTGACAACAAGGATTGCCGGTTTTCCGTTCTTATCCATGGAGTCTGGCCGCTTTAAAATTCCGCCTGCCGGCTCCCGTTCGTCGCCATCCTTCAGGGCGCGCGGTGCGGACGGGTCGGCGCTCTTCGTTCGGGGTATTTCGCGCGTCCCGATACGGGTCTTAACCGGCTGACTTCTTACGGAATATCTATTGACAGTACGCCTTTGCGGCGTTCTAGTCAAATACATTCCCTGCCGGGCCCGCGCTCGATTATTCAGCCGGTGCGGGATATTTTGATATGATTGAAGCGGAGACGGTAATGAAGATGCTTTGCAAGGCGGCAAAATATTTCGCTCTCGGACTTCTCTCCGTTATCGTGCTGGCGGTGGTAACATACCTTTTCCTCCCCAAAGGCCCCCGCGAGCTCATGGAGTTCGACGATCCCTGCGGCAGGGAACGGCCCGCGGCCGTGGCGGAACACTACATGGCCGCCACCGGGAACCAGTGGGCGACCGCCTCCGCGCTCGACGCGCTCGACCGGGGCGGAAACGCCGTTGACGCGGCCGTAGCGGCGCTTTTGGTGCTCAACGTGACCTTCGGCGAGGCCGCGAGCTTTCCGGGCGTCGCGCCGGTGCTGGTGTACGAGGCGAAGACCGGGAAGGTGACGAGCTACACCGGGGCCGGGAAGGCGCCCGCGGCGGCGACCATCGAGCTGTTCAAATCCAGGGGGTACGAGGTGGTGCCGAAGCTCAGCATACTTTCCCAGCTGGTTCCGGCCTCGCCCGATGTGATTACGGCCCTGCTGGAGCGCTACGGCACGAAGGGATTCGGCGAGCTCGCCGCACCGGCGATACGGCTCGCCGAGGAGGGCTTCCCGGTGCACGCCACCATGCACAAGAACCTCTCGATGAACGTGTTCAAGCGCCTGGGGATGACGATCCTCATGCCGTATAACGCGCAGGTCTACCTTGGCGGCCAGTGGTGGCGTCCCCTGCACAGGCGCGAGCGCTTCCGCAGGCCCGACCTCGCGAAGACCTTCAGGGCGCTCGCGGATGCCGAGAGGGCCGCGCTCGAAAAGGGCGGTGGACGAAAGGCCGGCCTCGCGGCCGTTCGGGATTATTTTTACAAAGGCCCCGTCGCCGAGGCGATACTCGCGCTCCACCGGGAGAAAGGCGGGCTCTTTACGCGCGAGGACCTGGCGGGCTACCGCGGCGAGTTCGAAACGCCGCTTTCCGGAAGCTTCGGCGAGTACACGCTCTACACCAACCGTACATGGTGCCAGGGGGCCGTGGTGCCGCTCGCCCTGCAGATACTGGAAGGCGTGGACCTCAAATCGATGAGCCACAACTCGCCCGCATACGTGCACGCCGTACTGCAGGCGATCGAGCTGGCCATGGCCGACCGCGAGGCCTTTTTCGGCGATCCGGCGTTCGTTAAGGTGCCCGAAAAGGGCCTGCTTTCCAAATCCTACGCGGCCGAGCGGCGCGCGCTCCTTACGCCCGGAAGGGCATTCGGCGCGATGCCGCCGCACGGCGACCCGTGGAAGCACCAGAGTTCCGCGATGGCGGGACCCGCACCCGCGTACGACCTCGCGCCCGCCGCGCGCCTTGCCGCAAACGCCGCGGGTTACGGCCGCGATACGAGCTACCTCAGCGTGATCGACCGGTGGGGAAATGCGGTGTCGATGACGCCGAGCGATTTCCCGCAGTCGCCCATGGTGCCGGGCACCGGGCTCACGCTCGGAATTCGCATGACGCAATTCAGGCTCGATCCCGGGCACCCGGCCGCGCTCGCGCCCGGAAAGCGCCCCACCATAACGCCGAACGCGGCCATGGCGTTCAAAAAGGGAAAGCTCTACATGAGCTTCGGCACGCCCGGCGGCGACATGCAGACCCAGGCGCTGGTGCAGGTCTTTCTCAATATTGCGGTTTTCGGCATGGACGTACAGGAGGCGATCGACGCGCCGCGCTTCCGCTCCCTAAACTGGCCCGACGCATTCTCGCCGCACGCCTACCGGCCGGGGGTCGTAGAGCTCGAGGGCCCGCTGGGACGCTTCGTGGGCGGCGCGCTGGAGGACATGGGCTACCGCGTGGAGGTGAAGGGCGAGCGCGACAACAGCTTCAGCGCGGTGTGCGCCGTCATACGCGATCCCGAAACGGGGAAGCTCTACGGCGGTGCCGACGCGCGCGAGAGCTCGTGGGCCGAGTGGCGATAGGCCCCCTCAGGCCGACAGGCAGCGGACGATCCCTCCGACGTACATGCGGTGGTAGTCCTTCTGAGGGTAGAGCTTCGCGATGCCCTCGGCGATGAAGTTCCGCGGCAGTATGTCCTGAAAGTAGATCTTTTCGCATTCCAGCACCAGGCGCGCCTCGGCGAAGTACACCGCGCCGCTGTCGGTCGAGGCCGGTGTGATCCCCGCCTCCTTCGCCTTGTCGACGTCTTTACCCGAATGCGAGCCGCAGTAGTTCAGCGCCGTTCGGTACTTCTCGCCGAAAAAGGAGAGCGTGAAGCGCTCGGAGTCCTCCATGAATTTGTAGGTGTAGCGCGTGGGGCGAACGAAGCAGAAGCAGACGTTCCTGTTCCACAGCACGCCCAGCCCCCCCCACGAGGCCGTCATGGTGTTGTAGCTATCGGCCGTCCCGGCCGTGACGAGCATCCAGTCGTCGCCGATAAGCTTGAAGGGGTTGTCCGCGAGCGTGCGCGGATCGATTTCCTTTAATGTATGTGCCATATCTCCTCATTGTCCCGCGCGCGGCGCGGCGTTCGTGATGTGTACGCCCGGTATAACCGGTCCGCGTGACCGCGGCAAGTTTTTTTCGAACGTACGCATCACCTCCAAAAAAAACTTGACAGCTGTGCAGGTTTGCCCTTAGTGTCTCGCCCATGCGGCGCGGAACCGGCACTATGAAATTCAACAGTACATCCGCTATGAACTGGGCCTGGTGGTGGCGAACCGGACATCGATATCCGGGCGCTTTGGCGTGCCTGTAGCATAACAGACAACGGAAAGAGCACAAGGGCTGCGGATATCAAAAAAAACCGCAGCCCTTTTTTTGTGCCCCGGCGTGCTGAAATACAACAATAAGGAGGCGACCATGCCACACGAATCGACGAAGATACTTCTCCCCGAAAAGGAAATGCCGCGGCAGTGGTACAACATCATCCCCGACCTTCCCCGGCCGCTCAGCCCGCCGGTAAGCCCGGCCACGGGCAAGGCAATCACCCCGGACGAGCTTAACGCCATTTTCCCGATGGGGCTCATTCTGCAGGAGGTGAGCCAGGACAGCTACATCGACATTCCTGAGGAGATTCTCAACATCTACCGGCTGTGGAGGCCGTCGCCGCTCGTGCGCGCGCGCAGGCTCGAGGAGGCCATTCCTCCGGCGGAGGCGCAGTCGGTCGATCCGAA
>CAZEAH010000168.1:0-4945 GCA_964510075.1 uncultured Leptospirales bacterium
CTCGTAGACGCTGTTGACGAACTCCTCGATGTTTTCAAGCCGCGAGCGGCTTTCTATCGAGTTTTCTTCCTCGAGCGCCCGGCGGTAGGTTGTCGCGTCGATGAGATCACGCACCATGGCCGAGAGCTTCATGGAGTCGGGCACCATAGAGGCGGCGGCCATCCCCCGTTCGATTACCGTTTTGAACGTGGCGATTCCGGCAGGAACCTTGCCCTTCATGTCGAAGCCCTGCGCGATTACCTCCCATTCGCTTATCCCTCTGGTATAGGCGGTGTCACGCAGCCTCTCCACGGTGGCCGCGCCGATACCGCGCGCGGGCACGTTGATGACGCGCAGGAGCGCAATCCCGTCGGCGGGATTTGCGATGAGTCTGAGATAGGCCAGTATGTCCTTTATCTCCTTTCGATCGTAGAATTTGAGGCCGCCTACGACACGGTAGGGCATGTTCTCCCGCCGGAGCATTTCCTCGAAGACGCGGGACTGTGCGTTGGTCCGGTAGAAGATCGCAAAATCGCGATTGGCCAGCGCCTCCCTCTTTTTAAGGGACATGATGGTGCTGACAACGTATTCGGCCTCTCCGTATTCATTGTTAGCGCGGCACCAGGTCACCGGCTCGCCGTCCCCGCGTACGGCGTGCAGGCGCTTTTCCTTGCGGTTGACGTTGTTGCGGACCACGCTCCATGCCGCGTCGAGTATCGGGACCGTTGAGCGGTAGTTCTCCTCAAGCGTGACCACTTTCGTTTCGTCGAAGTCGCGTTCGAATTCCAGAATGTTTCGTATATCGGCGCCGCGCCACGAGTAGATGGACTGATCGTCGTCGCCGACCACGCAGAGGTTCCGCGTGGCCGAAGAGAGGTATTTACAGATAAGATACTGCGCGTGGTTGGTGTCCTGGTACTCGTCGATCATGAAGTAGCGCCATCGGCGCTGGAGATCGGCGAGGGTCTCGGGGCTCTGCCGCATGAGAAGGACGGTTTTGATGAGCAGATCGTTGAAGTCTAGCGCGCCCGAGCGCTCCAGGCGCGCCTGGTACTCGCGGTAGAGATCGTGGAAATCGAGTCCCGGATACGCGGGCATGAGACGCGAAAGGTCCGCGCCGTCGATCATTTCAGCGCGGTCCTTGATTTCGGAGATCTTCGACACGATCGCGGCGGGCCGTACCTTTTTTTGGTCAAGGCGCATCTCCATGAGGATGTCCTTTACGAGGGTTTCCTGATCCTTCTGGTCGTAGATTGAGAATGCGCGCGGGACGCCGACGCGGTCTCCGTACCGTCTGAGGATATACACCGCCGCCGAGTGGAAGGTCCGGACGAACACGCTCTCGCCCGTCGGCCCGATAAGCTCCGCGACGCGGCGCTTCATCTCGTCGGCAGCTTTGTTGGTAAAGGTGACGGCGAAAATCTCGAATGGAGGGACGCGCTTCGCCTTTATCAGGTGGGCGATGCGATAGGTTATGACGCGCGTCTTGCCGGATCCCGCGCCGGCGAGAATGAGAAGGGGGCCCTCGGTATGGGTCACGGCCTCGCGTTGGCGCGGGTTGAGTTCATCGAGCAGATCGCGCTGTGTCATGCTTCCTTCCGGTAACGCTGTAGTATGGTACTATTCGCCGGGGGAAGGCGGCCGGGCAAGCAATTTTTGGCGCCGTCAGGCCGCCATGAGGCGGTCGGGCCTTAGCGGGCCCGGGTTCTCGGTTTCACGCAGAGATAGGTGGCGATGAAAAAGTCGCCGTAATCGGCCCGCTCGATTGTGAATCCGGCCCTGTAAAGCATTTCTTCCATTACCCAGTCGTAGGTCGAGTATTCCTCGCGCACATGGCGTTCGTAGTCGAGCGCCGCAGCATCGCCCGCGGATTCGCGCATGCGGTGTATGGTCCGCTCGATGGTTGACGAGAGCTTCGCGGGTTGTACGGCGAAGACGACGTCGCGCAGAAAAAACCGGCCACCGGGTGCCAAGAGGTCGTGAATGCGGGAAAGCGCAACAAGCTTCCAGAAGTCGGGGAGATGATGGAGCGCGAGCTGCGAAACCACGGCCGCGGGGGAAGGGCCGTTATGGGTGTAGCCAAGAAAACCGGCGTGTACGAAAACGATTCCGGACGCGCCGCGGAGGTCCGCTTTTTTGCGGGCATACTCGAGCATGGTCCGCGAGACGTCGAGGGCGTAGACCCTGTCGCAGCGGCGCGAGGCCTCGATGGCGAGCTCGCCCGTTCCGGAGCCGAACTCCACCAGCGTGCCGTCCTTTGGAAGGTCGAGTTCGTCAAGAATGGCGTTTGCCTCGGCGCGGACGTCCCGAAGCGAGCTCATGCGCTAATCGTATTCGCGCACTCTTTCATGGCTGTCATAGTCGGTGCCAACCTGTCTCATCTCGTCGTATGTCCACCCTGAAGTTCCGTCCATCGTTTTCCTCCTTTGCCGCGCCGTGCGGCCGGGGCGGCGCGGCCGAACGGCTATCCCGGCAACTCGATCCTGTCGCCGGGAAGCACGTAGCGTATCCGCCCGGTACCGGCGTTCTTATGACGCTTGAGGTGCGTTCCGTAGAAAATGATGTCATCCGCGCACTGGGGGAGAGCCTTTTCGGAGAGTTCCCTCTCGGAGAGGTGTACCCTGTGCGAATCCTCCGGTTCGCCGTTGAGATCGATGAGAACGACCTTTCCTCCATTCTGGATATGAGGCAGAAGGTCGTCGTTCCAGAGCGTATCCGGCATATAAGAAAAAAGCGGCATATCGGATTTACGGAGTATAAAGCCGAAGGTTTCAACGGAATGAGTCATGCGGACGGCCCCGATGGAAAGCCCATTCCCAAGCTCGATCGTCGTGTCGGGGGCTATCTCAATAAAGCGCATGACACCTTCCAGCCATTCACGAAGGGGATGGTTCGATCCGAAGGCGAGCGCGCACAGCTCGTACATCCGCGCCGCGACTCCGCGGGGGCCGATGACCGTAATCGGGCCCCGCGCGCCGTCGTAGAACAGGCGTAAAGCGAAGAAAGGGAAGCCGAAGCAATGGTCCGCGTGGAAATGGGAGATGAAAATATGTCGCACTGATTCAACTCGCACTCCCTCGCGGAAAAGGCTCGACATGACGTCCGGCGGCAGCTCGCAGAGCAGCAGATCGTCGACGAGAAAGGCATTGTAGGGCAGACCGTCGCTGATCCCTCCGCCGTTTCCAAGAATTGTGAGTCGCATGTCCGTACTCCGCCGCTTGGTTGCGCTTTTCCGCAATATGGTGTCGTGCTGTTCGTGCAGCGTAAGCAAAATACCGCGCAATGCAAGAAAATAATGGAACGGCACCGATTGTTTAATGGAAAAAGGGATTGCATCCGGAATTGTTATTGACAATTGACCCAGGATGCTAATAATAGGAATTATTCCGAATTTAATTAGTCACAGTGTATGCCCTGAAAATCGGACGACTGCCGGAATCGGGAGAACATGGTCGCGATGGAAACACGGTATAAAAGGAGCAGGCAGCGGGAAAAGATCCTCCACCTTCTGCAGGGGACGAAATCGCATCCGTCGGCGGACTGGGTATATGAACGCCTGAAAAAGGATTTCAAGAACCTCAGCATGGGTACTGTGTACCGAAATCTTGGTATCCTCATCGAGCAGGGCTTTGTCAGGAAGATCGATTTTGGAAGCACGTTCGACCGCTTCGACGCGAATCTAACGCAACACTATCACTTTGTCTGCGAGCGCTGCGGATCGATATCCGATGTCGAGATGCCTTTTGACGAAACCCTGAATCGAAGGGCGGCGCAAATGGGGAATTTCGAGATTCGCGACCATCGGATTGAGTTTTTTGGAATCTGCGAGAAGTGCAAAAAGTGATTTTTTTGGAACAAAATATAATAATCATTCCGATTATTATATTTCATAGATTTAATTCCGCACAAGGAGCATGATGCACCCGTCCGGTGCAATAACGGAAAAAGGAGGTGGTCCGATTACACACGAAACGGTTTTTTCATGCCGCGGATCGGGGATACGGCGCCGTCGTTCAGGGCGGTGGCGACGCCCGCGGACTGGCGCCCGGGTGACGAAGTGATCGTTCCGCCGGCAGGTTCGTGCGGTGTGGCGAAGGATCGAATGGAGGGGAAAGAGGACATGACCTGCCACGACTGGTTCACCCGTACCAAGAAGCTGGACAGGGAAACGGTCATGAAGGCCATACAGCAAAAATAAACGCTTTCAACGGGTCCCTGTCCGGTGTATGATAGGGCGCTCCTGCCCTCCGTCCGGCAGGAAAGATGACGGTAGGGCGGGAGCGTTCATTCCGAC
Source organism: uncultured Leptospirales bacterium (assembly GCA_964510075.1). Taxonomy (GTDB): domain Bacteria; phylum Spirochaetota; class UBA4802; order UBA4802; family UBA5368; genus MVZN01. The sequence goes on from CAZEAH010000168.1 coordinate 4,274, forward strand.
CGGCGGGTGGCCCGACCGCGAGCGAGTGAACGCAGTCGCCCGACGGAATACGCCCCGGGGCAAGGGCCGCAGGGTGAGATGTAGCAACTACAATCGATACAATGGAGGTGGTACATGACGCAGGCTTCACGTGACGAACGGAAAAAGAAGGTTATCGAGGTATTGAACCAGGCCAGGGCGATGGAGCTCCAGGCGATATACCAGTATATGAACCAGCACTACAATCTCGACAGCATGGATTACGGCGAACTCGCGAAAAACATCAAACTGATAGCGATCGACGAGATGCGACACGCCGAGTCGTTCGCCGAGCGGATAAAGGAGCTCGGCGGCGAGCCCACAAGCGAAATGGCCGGAAAGGTGGAGAAGGGTCAGCCGGTGGAGAAGATTTATCCTTCCGATTCGAAGGCGGAGGAGGATGCCATTGATGCGTACAACCAGTTTCTGCGGGTGTGCATGGACAACGGCGACAGCATTACGGCAAAACTCTTCGAGACGATCATAGACGAGGAGCAGAAGCACCTCAACTACTTCGATAACGTCAACGACCATCTCGAGCGCCTGGGCTCCGCATACCTGGCCAAGATCGCCGGAACCTCCGCTTCTACGGGACCGGCGACAAAGGGATTCGTCATAGGCGGAGGCGAATAAGGCTCTCCCCCCTGCGGCGGG
>CAZEAH010000168.1:4960-6714 GCA_964510075.1 uncultured Leptospirales bacterium
CCCCCGCTTCCGCATTTATTACTCCGGATCGAGCACAGTGCCGTCGGGCACCGTCCGGCACGAAGCCGAATCCTCCTGTCCTCAATAAAGTGAAACAGTGCTTGACAAAAGGCGTGCTTCGTGCGAGGGCATGATAATTTGACATACAATATTATTTTTATATTGTTCAATGCCTCTTTCGGTGTGCCGGAGGCGTTATTCCCTTCTTCGCGGTCGCCCGCCGTTTCGGGGATGATCGCGGACCAACGTATATGAATACCGTGTGCCCGGCGTCGTGTTGCGGCGACGGGGTGGGTGTGCCGTGCCGTTTAAAACTAAATCAACGGAGACGCATATGAGTAAATCCAATGCCATAACGCGGCCGTTCCCGCGCGTGATACCGCTGATCGGAGGCGTGCTCGGGAGTACCACCTGCGGAGCGCTTCTGTACGCCTGGAGCGTTTTCATTCGACCACTCAACGCCGAGTTCGGGTGGAGCAGGGCCGATATCGCCCTTGCCTTCGCCATAGCCTGTCTCATCTTCGGGTTGATGACCTTTCCCGCAGGCAGGCTTTCGGACAGGTTCGGTCCCCGGATAGTGGTACTCATAGGAGCGGTGATCCTGGGAATCGGCTTTACGGTGTCCGGCTATATAACCGAGAAGTGGCATCTCTACATCACCTACGGCGTTATCGCCGGATTCGGCGGAGGCCTCATCTACCTGCCGCCGATCGCGACCGCACCGAAGTGGTGGCCCGACCGGCGTGCGCTCGCGACGGGTTTTTCGGTGGTCGGTCTCGGCCTCGGGTCCTTCATCATGGCGCCGCTAGCGACGTACATCATTCAGAACCTCGGTTGGAGATACGTCTTCATCTACGCCGGAATCGTGATGTTCTTAATGGTGGCGATCGCATCGCTGTGCCTCAAGAATCCGCCGGCGGGATGGAAACCCGATGGCTGGTCGCCTTCCGCGGCGGGCGGGCCCGGAACCGCAAGCGGTCACCGCGACTTTACGCATGAGGAAACTTATCGTACCCCACAGTTCTGGCTAATGTACCTGGCGTATTTCTGCGGTTCCTTCGCCGGGCTTATGGTGATCGGGCATATAGCGGGCCACGGCATCGACAGCGGTCTGGAGCCGATGACCGCGGCGGGGGCGGCGAGCTGGCTGGCCATTATGAACGCGGCCTCGCGCGTACTGATCGGGCAGCTCGCGGACAAAATCGGTACGCGGGTGAGCTTCATCATCGTGTTCGCCCTGCAGGCGGCGGCGATGCTCCTGCTCTTCCCGTCGGGGGGAATCTACTGGGCGCTGTGGGCCGTTGCCGCGCTGATCGGCTGGAATTACGGCTCCATGTTCACGCTCTTTCCCGCCACATGCCTTCAGTATTTCGGGCCGACGGCCCAGGGCTCAAACTACGGTCTGCTTTTTACCGCGTGGGGATTCGCGGGCTTCGCCGGTCCATGGGTCGGCGGGTGGCTGAAGGACGCCAGCGGTACCTATCTTGCGCCCTTCGCGATCGCCGGCGGCATGGTGGCCCTTGCGGTCGTTATACTGGCGCTTATCAGGGCCCCGGAGAAGAAGACCCGGTAGGGGCGGCTACCAGCCGCCTCCTCCCCCGCCGCCTCCTCCTCCGCCGGAGGAGCCTCCGCCGCCGCCACCGGAGCCCGAGCCCGGGGCGGTGGAGGACGAGGAGATGGCGCCGCTGAACGAGCTTCCAAGCGAAGTCGCGAAATCGCCGATGCCTGAGTGCGTCAGAGATGATCCACTGTAC
>CAZEAH010000169.1:0-6680 GCA_964510075.1 uncultured Leptospirales bacterium
CATCACCACGACCCGTGATCTCACCCTATTTCACGACACGATCGAAAAGAAGGCAAGGAGCGCGGCGTCGGCCAATCTCGGGCTCATCATTTACGACGAGATGTCGGACTCGCCGACCACCGAGGACGTCGACACCGCCGCCGGTTACGCGCGCAAGACCCACTGCGACGTGATCGTCGGATTCGGAGGCACGGATTCGCTCAACACGGCCAAGGCCGTCGCCGTGCTCGCCGGCAACTACCTTTTCTGCGAGGACCTTTTCGAAAACCCCTCTATACAGCCGCCGATTACGCTGGTCACCATACCGGCATTCCCTTCTTTCGGATTCGAGATACTGCCGATGTTCTTCCTGACCGACATTCGAGAGGAGATACAAAAGGTCTACACTCACCGCTATCTGTTCCCCAGGGCCACCATTGTGGACCCCCGCATAAGCACACTGATCGACGAAGACACCACCGCCCAGGTGAATTCCGCAACACTGGCCCTTGCCACCGAGGCGGTGATCTCGAAGAGCACCAACAGCCTGGTAAACACCTATGCCCTTAAATCAATCGACCTGATATTTAAAAACCTGCCCGCCGCCTATCGTGATCCTCAAAACACGACCGCACGGGGGCACCTCTCGTACGCGTCGGTCATGACCGGAATCGCCTTTTCGGTTTCGCGCCTCTCCCTTTCCCTGGCGCTGTCGCTGGCATTATGCTCGCGCACCGGCATACCCGTACACCGCGCCATGGGGGTGTTCCTCCCGCACGTTATGGAGTACAACCTCACCGCCACTCCGGGAAAGTACGTGCAGATGTCGAAGGTAATGGACGAGGATGTCCGCGAGATCACCGTCATCGAGGCGGCCATCAAGGCCGTGGAAGGAGTACGCAAGCTCGAGATCGACCTGGACATCCCGCAGCGCCTCTCGCAGTTTGAAATATCGAAAACCGAGTTTTCACGGATAGCGGAGATCGCCATACGCTACCCCTTCATAGAGAACGCTCCGCGTCCGCTCAACAAGGACGAGTTCGAAACCATCCTGATCGCCGCGTACTGAGAACATGGCCGGCGAGACCCTCAGACAACTGCTCGAAAACTACAAAAACGGCCTGGTTTCCGAGGACGACGCGCTCGCCTACCTCCGAGGGCTGCCGTTCGAAGACATCTCCTTCGCCAAGGTCGACCACCACCGCGAAATCCGCTGGGGCTTCCCCGAGGTCATCTTCTGCCAGGGGAAGACCCCCGCGCAGGTCGCGGCGATTGCGCGATCGATTGTCGACCGCGGTTCGAACCTGCTGGCCACGCGCGCCGACTCGGCGGCTTTCGGCGCCGTTAAAGAACTGATACCCGATGCAAGCTACAACGCCGAGGCGCGGACGATCAGCCTTTGCAAGAATCCCCCGCCCCCGGTGAAGGGTGAAGTGCTCGTTGCGACCGCGGGAACGGCCGATATCCCGGTGGCGGCGGAATCGCTCGAGACAGGACGCATGCTCGGACTCGAAATTTCAATGGTAAACGACATCGGCGTTGCGGGAATACACCGCGTCATGCACCATCGTGAAGAGATTTTAAAAGCCGCGGTCATCATCGTTGTCGCGGGAATGGAGGGGGCGCTTGCCTCGGTCATCGCCGGGATGGTCACCGCCCCCGTCATCGCGGTCCCGGCCTCCACCGGATACGGCGCCGCTTTCGGCGGCCTCGCTCCCCTTCTGGGTATGCTGAACTCCTGCGTGCCCGGCGTGGCCGTGGTGAACATCGACAACGGCTTTGGAGCGGCGTTTCTCGCCTTCAAGATACTCACCACCCTGAAGCGCCCGGTCGAAACGCCATGAGCCGCGTACTTTCCTTCGATCTTCAGTTCGGCGCCTCGGGCGATATGCTTCTGGGCGCGCTGTTCGATCTCGGTCTCGATCAGACCGCGCTCGTGGCCGAGCTTTCGAAGTTGACGCTTGAAGGCTGGAGCATCTCGCCCGAAAAGACCCGGAAGTACCACCTCTCCGGTACCGCGGCCAACGTCCGGTGTTCGGAAACCGGCGTCGAGCGGCATTTTCGCGACATCGAGGCCATCATCCTCGGGAGCGCGCTGCGGGCGTCAGCCGTCGAACGCGCCATGAGGGTATTCGGAAGGCTCGCGGACGCCGAAGCGGCGGTTCACGGCACGACAAGAGAAGAGGTCCACTTCCATGAGGTCGGCGCCATCGACAGCATAATCGATATCACCGCCTTCTGTGCGGCAATCGACCTCCTCGGCGTGGACAGTATCGTCTTCGGGGATTTTTTCTTCGGCACGGGAACCGTCATGTCGCGTCACGGCGAGCTGCCGGTGCCCGTGCCCGCGATCGCCCGCCTCGCCGAAGGATACGGCTGCCGCCTCACCGGAAGGGAGGGCGAGCTTATCACTCCCACGGCCGCGGCAATACTCACGGCGCTCGGCACACAGTCCCGGCCGCCCGGCGCCCCTCTGCTTCGCAAAACAGGAATCGGGTTCGGGTCCAGAAACTATCCCTTCCCGAGCTATACGCGCGCCATGCTGTTTGAAAAAAACGAGGACGACGTGGCGGTCGACGAGGTATTCCAGATTGAATGCAACATCGACGACATGAATCCGCAGGTGTATCCCCATCTCATCGACGAGCTGCTCCGTAACGGGGCGCTCGACGCCTACCTGACGGCCATTAACATGAAGAAAGGCCGACCGGGAACGCTCATTACCGTCATCGCGCCCCAGGGGGTCCTCGAAACGCTTCGGCGCATTATCTACACGGAGACCACCACGCTGGGACTGCGCCTTTACCCGGTCAGCCGCGAGCGGCTCGACCGATCCTTCGTTACGGTCAGCGTAGACGGCCGCGATATACGGATCAAACAGGGCGTGTTTCTCGACGGAGAGGTTACGGCACAGCCGGAATACGAGGATTGCGCGAAGGCCGCACGCGAATCGGGCGAGTCTCTCAGGCGCATAATGGCCCGGGCGCTCGAGGAATACGCGAAGAGATCAGGCCTGCAGCGAGGTTAGCTCCTCGGCGGTCAATATCTGTTCGATGTCCAGCACTATGACAAAGCCCTCGGCAAGCTTCGCAATCCCGACAATGTAACGGCCGGAAATACCCTTCACTATGGGGGGAGGAGGCTCGATATCCTTGCCTTCCACTTTCACCACGTGGCTCACCGAATCTATGGCGAGCCCGACGCGCTTGTTCCTTATGTCGACAACTATGGCGCGCTTTCCCTCTCCCACACCTCCGTTCTCTATGCGGAAACGCCTGCTCAGGTCGATGATCGGAATCACCTTGCCGCGCAGGTCCATCACTCCCATGATAAAATCGGCCGACTTGGGCAGGCGCGTAATCTTCGGGAGTTTCAGTATCTCCTGAACTCTCAGGATATCGATGCCGTATTCCTCTTTCCCGACCTTAAAACAGACTATCTGCATAGCGGAGGATGATTTATCGATTTTTTCCATGGGATTTCCTTTAACCGCTTTCCTTGCCTTGATCCATCGAGCCGCACACCCGTCCACTCCGCATCCGGCCGCGCCCATCGTTGGGGTGCAAGGGCCGCCTGCAGAATCGATTTGCTTACCGGGTGAGCCCGCGGACACTTCGCCCTGAAAGGTGCGGGGTGCCCGGACCGCTCGCGGTTTTACTCCGTCCGCAGTATACTATAGACTACACCCCGGACAATTCAAGTAGAAAAACCGGAGACTGCGAGAAACTATAAAAAGTAATACCCGTAGACGTAAAGCGCTGCGCCGGTTCCCATAAAGAAGATGAGCTTTAATATAGAGGGATCGCGGCCTCGGAGAAAGACCTCCACAAGGCCGATCGCGACCCCGAATGAAGCGGCCGCGGCACCGGCCGCGATGAAGCTATGAAAATAGATAAAGGTGGCGGCGGCAAGCAGTATGCCCGCGACATAGTCGAGCAGACCCCGGAAGAACAGGCCCCGGGAATGAGGCCTCGCCGAGGCCGAATCGACGGCGCTTTCTGTCTCCGGTCGGAAATAGCGCTTACGGGTCCGGTCGAGCACCTCCTGCCGTGTCCGCGGCGGTTCGGTCTTTTCGGCCGGTGGAGAGTCATCAAGCTTGAGCGCACCCGCCACCATCTTTCGAACTTCCTTGTTGGTTATGGTACGAAGGGAATCGGCGCGAAGCTTGAGCTTTTCGACCACCTGGTGGGCTCTGCCGGTGGTGACATTCCGCTGGGCGGTGACGCGCCCGCCCGTGAAGACTGCGTAATAGGGATTGCCGCCCTCTTCCGAATCCTCGATATAGATTCGAATTTTGCGGTCCTTCAGGTTATAATCCACCCGAAGATAATCGCCGGCGTCTGTTGTGGTATACACCGCCGCCTGGTACCCTCGTATCTCCGAGGGCCTGCGCTTCCAGGAGGCCTTCTTTCCTTCCCCGCCTGTGCTCTTTTTCCGGGAGAGGCTGTTTTTCATTGTATGCCGCTGCTCCCCGTTTGATAAACGAAGGAGACTGGCCTTGGATAAAAACCAATCTCCCCCGCTTCTTGTCGTTCTTACTGAACCCGCTTATTTCTTTTTGTGACGATTCTGTCTGCGGCGTTTTTTTCTTTTGTGGTTGGCGATCTTCGCCCTCTTCTTCTTTCTACCGCACGGCATACGCATCTCCTTTTATAAAATATGACTTCGTCGAAGAACGGCCTACCTGAGATTGTCGATCTCGCCCTTCCTCTTCTCCACGGTCGCGCCATCGTCAAGCGAAAGCCCAAGGGGCATGCCCGATTTTTCGGGCGCCAGTATCACTTTTACGTCGCCGCCCAATCTGTCAATATAAATATACTTTAAAAGGTCGGGATTCGATTTAACGAGTCTGGAGACGTCCGAAAGCTTTTCGAGGTATTCCTTTTTCCGCCGTTTTTCCCTTTCGAGCTCGCTTTCAAGCGCCAGGTACTCTTTCCGGTTGCGGCGTTCAATCTCGCGCAGATCGGCAAGAAAGGCCATCCCCTCCTGGTACACCCTCTGTTCGGGAAGAACCATAGGCCCGGCAAGCTCCATGGAAATCACCGAGAGGCCCATTCCCGCGGCCGGGCTCTTTATCAGCTCGTACGCGGCGGAGGTTGTTTTTTCGCGGTCCCGTAAGATTCCGGTCCGGTCGTACGCCTGTTCGGTATACGGCCCCAGGACTGCCGAAAAGGCCTTATCGGCCAGTTCCTTGATCCGGGCGGCCCCCGGGCGGGTTTCGCGCCGGTCGGAATCCTGTGCCGCCTTATACACTCCTGGCACTACCTCGTAAATCACACTCAGCGGAATCCTGACGGCGTAGTGGTCGCCTTCCAGGTCGCCCAGAGGGGGAATCGCCACACGGGCCTCAATAAACGCGGGCGCCCTCAGCGGATAACGGGAGATTTCGAGTCGTCCGGGAACCACCCCCTGCCAGACGAAACTGAACCCCGGACCGAGGACCCTGCTCTCACCGGTCTCACGATCGCGTAGAAGCGCAAACTCCCCGGGGCTCGTCCTGAAAACCGCCGTCACGTACAGGTAGAGCGCGGCAGCCAGCAGAAGGATCAGAGATGCTTTACGACCGGGCCTCATCATGGCTTTAGGAGAAACACCCGTCAGGCCTCGTCGTCACGATACTGCAGCGGCTTTATCGGGACGATGGTGGAAACGGCGTGCTTGTAAATCATATTGTGTTTCTTGTCTACTTCGACAAGTATTGTAAAATTGTCAAAACTCAGCACCCTTCCTTTGATGGGGACTCCATTCATAAGATAGATAGTGATCTCTACCTTCTCTTTACGCGCGACATTCAAAAAACTGTCTTGAAGATTTTTAGCCTGATTTCCCATTGCACCTTCCTTCTTTTTATTGCCCGATCGGCGAATTATGCACGCGCCTCCCGTTGCAATCGACACGGTCAGCGCATCGTCAAAGTATACAGCAGTTTTTCTATCTTTTCAACCTGAAAATCCTCGAACCAGGTTATCCTTCCATTCCGTCTGAACCACGTCAACTGCCGCTTGGCATAGCGTTTCGTCTCGAGTTTGGCGGTCTGGACCGCCTCATCGAGCGATATCACACCGTCCAAATGCAGGTTGAGCTCGCGATAGCCGATCGACTTCATCGAGCCCAGGGCCGGGCCGTATCCGCTCTCACGAAGCGAATGGACTTCTTCGAGAAAGCCGTCCGCCATCATACCGTCCAGTCTGCGTTCGATTCGTTCGTGAAGGACCGCCTTCGGAGGATTAAGCCCGATAAAGACCGTCGCATCCGATGCCGCACCGTCCCTTTCACCGAAAAAACCGCTCAACGGCCTCCCTGTACCACGGAACACCTCGAGGCCGCGCGCAATGCGCTGGCGGTCGTTGGGATGAATGCGCGCCGCAAACGCCGGATCGACCCGCACCAGCTGCTCGTACATCCGCGCCGGCCCTTTTCTGTCGAGCTCATCCCGGACCTCCCGGCTTAACGCCGGGTCTATCCGTGGAACACCCGAAAGCCCCCCGAACAGAGAATCTATGTACAGCCCGGTCCCTCCGACAAAGAGAGGGACCTTCCCCCTTCTCCTGATCTCCTCTACGGCCCGTAAGGCCTCCCTGCAGAAGTCGCCGGCCGTGAACTGACAGTCGGGATCGACAATATCGATGAGGTGATGGCGCACTGCGGCCCGCTGGGCCGGCGTGGGCTTCCCGCTGCCTATGTCGAGGCGGCGGTACACC
>CAZEAH010000170.1:0-6154 GCA_964510075.1 uncultured Leptospirales bacterium
GCGGGGCTTTCGGCGATCGGTTCGACGTGCCCCTGGGGTGGCGATTCGAAAAGGGCGGGTGCCGGAAGGGTGATCGACGAGCTGGAGCGTATAAACCCTGACGCCAGGGTGAACATCTTCCGTTCCATGCAGAACATCGATACAATGTACCTTCCATCGGATTCCGGCGGAGGGAAAGGGAGCGGCCGAACGTTCAGCCGCCGGCGGACGGTTTGATGCAGGAGATTTCGTCTCCATCGTGGAGGCGCGTCCAGAGTCCGGCCCGCTCTCCGTTGCGGAAATAGGCATTGTGCAGCAGTTTTCGCATGCCCAGCCTCCTGAGCGCTCTTTTGAGGCGCGTCCCCTCGCGGACTTCCATCGTGATTCCGCGGGAGGGATCGTAGTCGGCAAGGCCGATGTCGCGGTTGATGCCTGAAAACAGCTTGATCGTAACCGTGGCCTTTGCCCGTTTTCCAAAGAGCATTGCTTATTCTCCCTGTTCTGTTCTTCGTTGCCGCAATATAGTCAGTCCGGCCTGTAGGCTGCGTGCGAGCATATCCCGGCGTGTTGCCGAGGTCAAGGTGATTATGGCGCGGAGCCCTGATCCGGTTCGTTGTATCCGCAGCCCTCGTACGGGCTCACCGGGCCTTCGCGGTCGAGATGCTCGGCGTCCTCATAAAACGGAAAGTCGCGGCACATCCTGGGGCGAATGGGATGTATCGCGCATGAAGGTACACCGTGTTCGTCCAGACCGTAATGCACGCACCGGTAATGGTACGGCAGGTCCTCGCGGGGTTCCTCACGGACAAACCGCAGCATGGGATAGATCAGGTATATCTCCGAGAACGAGGGATCGATCGACGGGGATTTTTTCCAGTAGCGGTACGCCCGCTCCAGCATGTCGGGGGACTCGGCCAGCCGAACGTCCTGGCAGCAGCGCCCGCATCGCCTGCATTCAGCCATCGGTGTCTCCTTGCGGTTCTGGAGAAAGCGGTTTCACTGTCGGGGCGGCGTCCGTCTTCAGAATGAAATCGTTTTGAGAGCGGTGTAGACGGCGCCTTCGGAGGTCAGCCTGGACGAGTACAGTGTGAGACGGGTAAACGCGGAGCGGCCGTAAACGGTGTCCCGGTTTTTCTCCAGGTATTTCAGCAGATCGCCTGTTATCTTCCTTCCGCTTTTAAGCCGGGCGAGCGTGAGGTGCGGGATGAAGTCGCGCCGGTCTTCTCTGAAACGAAAGTTCGCCGTAAACCGCTCCACGTTTTTATAGAGCCGCCCCATAGTGCCGTCGTCGGCATTGAGCCCGGCCCATATCACGGAAGGCTTTTTTAAATCGGGAAACGCGCCCATGCCCGAAAGCGTGAACGGTATTTCGGCCTCCGGGGGCGGTATTTCGAGAAAGGTGCTCTCTATGGCGTTGGCCACGTTCCCGTCGCACTCTCCGAGAAATTTCACCGTAATGTGGTAATTCTCCGGCGGGACGGCTTTGAGCAGATGATCGTGGCCGGCAAGAAACTCATACACGGGATGGAGCGCCGCGCGGAGCGTATCGTCAATGGGGAGGCCGATGAACAGCCGCGTCATTCCTGTCCCTCGATTATGATCGGTACCACCACGTGCCCGTTTTCGAATCGGGGAGCGATTGCCCTGAGGGCCTCCGCGCCCTGCGAATCGCGCACGCGGTCTTCACGGAACACGTTGTAGAGATCGACGATATGGTCCGTGGGACGGATGTCGGCCGTTTCCATCTCCCCGATCTTCTCCACGTAGGCCAGTATGTCGGAAAGCTGGCGAGAGTATTCCGATTTCTCCTGATCGGTCAGGTCGAGTCGCGCGAGCTCGGCGACGCGAAGTATCTGTTTCTCATCCATGGTGCTCATCGGGAGGTCTCCTTGTTCCACGGGGCGGCGTACAAAAACGCCCCCCGCGAGTCCTATACTTGAACCGGTGCGGCTCAAAAGCAATACTTTTTTTGGAGCCGGTGAAGGGCTGCAATTATCGGTTCCGCGGCGCCGGATTTGATCCGGATCAAATCGACGGCACCGATGCGGAAAAGCATCCCTCCCGGTGCGCGGGAGCGCACTCAAGGAGGGCGGTCCCCTGCCGCGGTTCCGAAACATACTGACGAATAGTGATATCTACCGTAAGCGTGCGCCAATTGGTGATTGAACGAGAGGATGATTTTTTTGTATCCGTGGAGAAGAAGGGATATACAATGGCCGCCGACGCTTCCTGTATCGGACGGATGACACGTGACGAAGCATTCGGTAAGAACTCATCGCATGCGCCGGTTCCTCGCGGCGACGGCGCTTTTCGCCCTTTTCGGCGCCGGCTGTTCCGCATGGGGCCTGTCGGGCGGGGAGGAGATCGCCGCCGACCTGATCGACGGCTTCGGTGCGGCCCAGGTTGAGGACGACGGTTTCGCCGCCAAGTACGCGGACCTGGCGCGTTACGAGAAGCTCTATCGGCACCCGTACGGACCGGATTCGCCTCGCCTTGTAAAGGCGGGGTTCGATATTGACACCGAACGTATGTTTCAGAGCGTGCGCCGGTCCATATATCTGGGGGCGTCGGAATCCTCGTCCTGCCGAATCGTCTTTCCTCCGGATGAAAAGACCAGGGGCGGCACCCTTGTATTCTCGCTCGGAGGGCTGGGTGTCGAAGGGGGGCCATGTGAATTCACGGTGGCCTTACTTCGTCGGAACGAACGCCGGGTGATATTCGCTACCGACGCACGGGGAATACCGCAGCGGAAGTGGAAGGAGTATTCCGTTTCTCTCGAGGAAGTTCCGCTCGACGGCGCCTCCGTGGAGCTCCGGCTGTCGGCCGGGTCCGTCCGCCCGGTCCATGTATTCTGCGCGAATCCAAGGATATTCACCAGACGTGCACGCCCCTCCGGCATGCCGAATGTTGTTTTCATCTCCGTTGATTCTCTGAGGGCCGACGCGGTTGATGCGGTCGAACGGCGCTACGGCCTTACCCCGTCGATCGATTCCCTGGCCAGCGACGGGGTCGTTTTCACGAAGCACTTCGTCGTTTCCAACTGGACCCGGCCGTCGACCATATGCATGCTTTCGGGGGTGCAGGCCTCGCGCACGGGGGTCAATATTTTCTATCCTCCTGTGAGCGACGAGGAGAAAGAGTATTTTTACCGGCACAGCGGTACGCGACTTATAACAAGCATCCTCAAGGGACGGGGATACATCACACGCTCGATCGGCAACAACGCCTTCATCATCGAGTATACCGGAATCGGCGTGGACCTGGATTTCGACGAGCTTTCCGAGTACCAGTCGCCCGTAGAAGACACGGTGGACATAACAGAAGAGGCAGTGGACTGGCTCCAGAGGAACGCGTCCAGGCGGTTTTTCCTGTTCCTGAACTACAACGCCCCGCATAACGCGTACATACCGCCGCGGCGATATCTGGAGCCGCTCCGTTCGCGCTTTCCCTCTATTCATCCCTGGTTTCGGGCGTATCTCGGCGAGGTCGCCTATACCGACGACTATGTCGGACGCATCATCGACGCGCTGAAGCGCCTGGGGCTCTATGATAACACGATTATCGTGCTGACGGCGGACCACGGCGAGATATTCAGCGCCGACAAGGAGATGAGCCCCTATACCGACGTGCGGGCCCTGTATTCCCACGGACAGACGCAGTTCGACGAGGAGCTCAGGGTGCCCCTCATAATAAAACCTCACCGGGCTGCGGGCTACAGGGGCCAACGAGTGGAAACGCAGGTGAGAAACATGGATATCGTCCCGACGATCGTGGATTTAATGGGCATCGACGCGGCGGAGTCCTTCCAGGGTACTTCCGTCGTGCCGATCCTGGAGGGCTCCGAACGCGGCGAGCGTCCCGTGTACAGCGAGGGGAGGATGATGTACTCGGTACGCGCCGGAGGATACAAGTACGCGGAGCGGTTTTACGGATTCGGCGTCCGTCCCTTCCACTGGGGTGGAGATGCGGTCAAGGAATACGCGGAGCTTTACGATCTGAAAACCGATCCCGAGGAGCGGAGAAACATCGTTCACGAGCGTCCCGAGGATGTTTCGCGTATGCGGGCTCTGCTCTTCCGCGAGAGGTTCAGGCAGCCGGACCGGTACATTGCGGCGGGAGGAGAGCCCGCAAGGGGGCGGCTGCGCGTGGTTGAAGGTTTTTTCTATGAGGTGGAAAACCTTTCCCTTAACGGCAAGGGGATGGGCGTGCGCCGGGTCGGGAGAAGGGAGATCGATTTTACGCTTCCACCCGGTGGACGCATCCGCTTTCAGACGATTCCCGCCGGGGCGCCCCTCGTACTCGTTACACCGGACCGTGCCCCGCTTCTGGCGGGCCGGTTTCTGCTTCCGCTGTTCACGGGTAACGGGGGTGTTTACAGGATGGAAACGGATACGGACGCGGCGCGCGGCGAACCGACACCGGAGGTAGCGTCCCTGGCGGGAGCGTCGCTCAGGTACTGGCATGATTCCTTGAACGGCGGCCTGCGGGGAGTCCGCAATGAGAAATACCTTTCGCGGGACGTCAACAGGCTGCTTGAGCGCTGGGGCTATATCCAGGGCAGGGAAAAAAGGGAAGAATGATAAACCGGGCCGAGCCCCGCCGTGGTCGCGGCCCGGCCCTGTCGGTGCTCATTTCAGAACTCCGAAACCGCTCCTTTACGACCGAAGCCGAGCAGCACCGTCTGGTTTTTGCCGTCGTCCGATACCGATTTCACCATGCCGTTGATCGGCACCGCGGAATGGTACCAGCCCGTGGAGCGGAATTTCTTACCCAGGAAGGGCGCCTCCGTTTCCACCCTGTTCGTCGCGGCGAAGGTCCCCGCGGGAACGGTAACAGTGCCGCCGTTGACATAGGCGTTCACTTTGACATTGAGTGAGGCGAGGTTGTTTTTATACATCGCCTTCATCATGGCAAGGACCGGGCCCTCGACGCGCTGGATGGCGCCCTTCTCGTTTTTAATCTTGATCCATACGATCTCGACGCCCTCCGCGTTTCCCGTAGAGGCGGCCTTTTCGAGCCCGCGCACGCAGAGCTGTACCGCGGATTCCTCGGCCGTGTTGAGTGTCGAGCTCTCGATGATCCAGCCGCCTTCGTCCCTTCCGGCGATCATCGTGCGGGTGATCGAACGGTTCCCGTTGGCGTCGGTGGTGCCATGTATAACGTATTGCCCGGCGGCATAGGGCATGGGCTTCATGAATTTTCCGGCCGTGCCGTAATTATGGGACGATGAGGCTGAGTACTGCTCGTCGATTTTTGCCTTAAGTTGTGGATTGACCGAAGGTCCGCACGAGACTGTGAATGCGAGCGCGGCAATGCAGATGATACTACGTTTCATGGTGTTCCTTCCTCTGTGGTATGTTTCATAACGCCTGGGTGCGCATGCGGTTTCCCCAAAGCTATTAATTAAAAGCGGTCCGTCAAGATTAAAAATTCCGGACTGTCGCTACGACTTCGTCGAAGCGCCGCTTCGCCCGCTCGTCGGAGTCCGGGCTCATCCTGTTGACGATCAGGATCGCCGCCAGATTCGCGGCGAAGCCCGGGACGATTTCGTAGAGCACCGCTCCGAAACCGAGGCTCTTCCACACCACGAGTACGACGGTACCGCTTACCATCCCGGCCAGAGCCGCCCGCCAGCTTGTACGGCGTGAAAATAGCGCGGCGAGAACCACCGGCCCGAATGCCGCGCCGAATCCCGCCCACGCATAGGCCACGAGTCCCAGGATGGTGCTGCCGGGCCTGAGCGCCAGAAGAAGCGCTATTACGGAGATGATGACGACCGACGCGCGCCCGATGAACATCATCTCGCGTTCCGAGGCGTCGGGCCGTATGGCCTTTTTGTAGAAGTCTTCCGTGAGCGTCGATGAGGAGACGAGAAGCTGGGAATCTATGGTGGACATAATGGCGGAGAGCACCGCCGCCAGCATCACGCCGCGTGCCCACGGGGCGAGCACGGTGCCTACCATCAGCAGAAACACCTTTTCCTCATCGCCGCCGGAAAGTCCTTCGAAAAGGGGTATGCCGATAAGCCCTACGGCGATCGCCCCTGCGAGCGATACCGCGACCCAGACGAGGGCTATCGCCGTGGCCCCGGGCACGTCCGCTCCGGAGCGGATGCCCATGAAGCGCGTGAGGATGTGGGGCTGGCCGAAATATCCGAGTCCCCACGCCGCCGCGG
>CAZEAH010000170.1:6164-6675 GCA_964510075.1 uncultured Leptospirales bacterium
TGAACGCAACCACACTGAGGCCGCCGGCGGGCACCAGGTCGGCGGGGATTCCCCGCGCCGCCATAGACGAGGCGATCGCCGCGGGCCCGCCCGCCGTGCAGCATCCGACGGCGGGTACGACGACGATCGCGATGACCATGAGCGCTCCCTGTAAAAGATCCGTATAGCACACCGCAAGAAACCCTCCGAGAAAGGTGTAAATGATGATGAACGCGCCGCCGAGGACGACGGCGGTTGCGTAATCCATGTGAAACATGGATTCGAAGAGCCTGCCCGAGGCGACGAGTCCCGAGGAGGCGTAGATCGTGAAGAAGATGAGCGTAATGAGCGCGGTGATGGTGCGAAGCAGTCCCGAGGGGTCGCCGAAACGTTCCTCAAAGAACGACGCCAGGGTGAGGGAACCGGTCATCTGGGTAAACACCCGCAGCCTGGCGGCGACCAGCCTCCAGTTGAGTGCGGTGCCGATGAACACCCCTATGGCGATCCATGCGGCCGGCACGCCGGTGAGATA
>CAZEAH010000171.1:0-6670 GCA_964510075.1 uncultured Leptospirales bacterium
GGACGTGGGATAAACTGAAACCTTCTTCCTGGTCTTGTTGATGAACTCGAACTTTATAACCCCGTCAACCGTCGCGAAAAGCGTATCGTCCCCGCCCTTCCCGACATTGAGACCCGGATGTATCCTGGTACCGCGCTGACGCACGATTATAGTCCCGCTTTTCACCAGCTGGCCGCCGAACCTCTTGACTCCAAGACGTTTCGCTTTAGAATCACGTCCGTTACGGGTTGAACCGCCGCCTTTTTTATGAGCCATACCGTACCTCTTTCACTGTTGTATCGATTTACCGCCCCGCGGCGGCTTTATGTCTGACTTACACTGATCGAAAGACTCCCAGGGTGCTCTTTTTCAATTTCCTCGAGTCCGGCAAGCATCGTATTGACAATCACATCGAGGGACATTCTCTGCATATCATCGAGTCCCACCAGCTCTATTTTTGATTCCAGTAAACCCTCTCCGTGGCCAAGCTCCTGCCTGATTCCGGCGACCTTCGTTATACCCACAAGCGCGGTTTGCGTTACCGCCGAAATCCCCGCGCATACGATATCGTTCCCTTTCGCTCCGGCGCCCGAATGCCCCTCGACCCGAAGCAGCAACCCTGTAGTACCGCCCGCCGTATCTCCGGCGATGCGTTGTAGAGTTACGCGGACCACCGTATCACTGCAACGCGAGGTCCTGAATCTTCACCTGGAGATAGCGCGGCCTGAAACCTATGGTGCGGGTATAGTTCTTTCTCCTCTTGAACTTTATTCCGCGAACCTTCTTGCCGCTTACTTCCTTCAGTATAGCTGCCGAAACCTTAACGTTGTTGAGATACGGCCTGCCGACCATCACATTCTCACCGTCGACAAGCATTAGCACTTTCTCGATCGCCAGCGTGTCGGTTTTCCCCTGAAGCGTCCTGTCGACGTTGAGTACCATGTCCTTTTCGATCTTGTACTGTTTGCCGCCTATTTCAACGATCGCATACATTGTTTTCTTACCCTGTTTTCCTGTAATGTCCGTAACTCGAATAAAAACAAGGGGAGCGAGGCTCCCCTTAACGTGGGCCCACAAGGATTCGAACCTTGGACCCTCTGATTATGAGTCAGATGCTCTAACCGACTGAGCTATGGGCCCTGAAGCGGGGACACAGTACAACAGTATGCCATTTTACGTCAACCAAATAATTATGTCCTTTTACTCACTTTTACATGCCCCGGCCGCTTTTCACGCAGGAGGGAGATACTCTGTGCTCTAAACCACGGGCGAAGGACGCCGGGTATACATTCGTTCGAACAGCAGCGGGATGGTCAATCCCCACTGCGGCTTTCAACAACGGCGACATAGGGCGAAAGTGAACGCCCCGATCCGTAGTAAAAGCGTTTCTCGTTGATTTCGATCGCGTCGTTGTACGCCTCGACCATCCCCACAACGTGAACGATCGCGGCTATTACGAACAGCAGACCGGAAACTATAAGCATCGATTTTTTCTCGGTATCGGAGGAATCCCCGAACAAACCGGCGTACAGGTAATATCCCGATGCGGAATATCCCACCACCGACAGCAGGCAGAACGAAATACCTTTAAGATCCTCTTTCAGATAGATGTGTCCGCCCCCCGGCACTATGAGCGAAAGCATGCAGGCCAGCCGTGGATCCTTCTCCTGTGGAACCGCTTTCGAGTCCCTGCGCTCCTGCGCCTTGGTACCAAGCTCATCATAGAACTGCGGTGATGTCCGCTCTTTTTTGCCGGCGGCCTCCTCAACCGTCACCGCGTGCAGCGACGGAATCAGGTAAAAATGAGCCGTAAAAAATCCAAGCAGAACGAGCGCCAGCGGGCGCTTCCATCCTCTCCGAATACAGCCGGAGCAAGGTGTAGTGCGAAGTTCTGACTTCATTGTCCGCTCCAGTATTCCGTTTAACCACCGCGCTGCGAGACCCGAAACAGCGCATCGCGAATAGTATCGGGCGTTTCGAGGGAATTGCAAGTATTTTTCCCCGTCGTCTATAAAAACGAGACCCTGTTCCTGCCGGTGGCCTTGGAAAGATAAAGCGCCTTGTCGGCCCTCTCGATAAGACTCTTGTTGTCCCGGTCCTTGCCCGGTTTGAATTCCGCCACCCCCAGGGAAATGGTAACACCGAGATTTTCACCGTCGCACGGTACCGCGGCCTTTTCCACATGCACCCGGATTCGCTCGGCGACGATAATGGCATCATCGCGTGTCGTACCGGGAAGCACGACCGCAAATTCCTCACCTCCGTAACGCGCCGCAAGGTCAATCTGGCGTACGTTCTGCATTACGATATTTGCCACGTTTTTCAGCACCTCGTCGCCGCAGGTGTGCCCGTGCTCGTCGTTGAACTTTTTGAAATGGTCGATATCCAGCATTATAAGCGAAAGAGGCGTCCTCTGCCGGACCGAGCGTTCCCGCTCCTCAACAAGGGCGGCCTGAAAATAATGATGTATTTTCAGCCGCGTCATCATATCGGTAGTCGCCATCTCATAGAGGTAGGAATTCTGGATCGCTATTCCGGCCAGTGACGATATATTGAGCATGTACTCCTTTTCGGATTCGGTGAAGGGGAGCCCGTTGATTCTCTCTCCCAGAACGATGATCCCGTTCAATTTTCCTTTGCCCTGCAGCGGCACGACGAGCATCGGCATAATAGCATAGAGCGTGTTCATCGCCGGATCATCTCCGAATATAGCTGCGAGGTCTTCCATGGTATAACATCGGAATTTCTGTTCGAGAAACGCGATCAATCGGGAATCTACGGGGATCCCATACTCTAGGGTATGATCGAGCTCGAACCCCTTGTAGTTCCTGTGCAGGGTATATGCGTCTGATCCGATCGTCTTTTTTAAAAATATGCCCGCTTTGAAGAGCTGCATCTGGCCCATACAGGTGAGGAGTATCGATTCGATGAGCGTGTTATAATCGAGGGTGGAATTGAGTCCCTTGCCGATCTCTATGAGCTGCTTGAGATCATATATCTTACGCTCGTATTGCTCAATTTCAACCGGCAGTTTTATCTGAATATCGTACTCTTTATCATCTTTCATCCGGTCGGTACCAGACACATCGTGATCGGTCCGGACGAGGCCGGTCCCGTTATTCCGGGCGCTTTCAGTAGAGCGCGAGCGCCTCGGCCGCGTTTATCCGTCCATCGTAGATCGCTTTTCCTACGATACACCCTTTCAGCCCCCGGTCGGCCAGGGCGGCGAGCCTCATGATATCCTCTATGGATGATACCCCCCCGGAGGCGACAAGGGAGACTCCGGGAACCTCGGTAAGAATGCACTCCATAGCGCGCACATTCGGTCCGCCGAGCATGCCGTCCGTCGAGATATCGGTATAGATGATCTCATTGACGCCTATTTTTTTCAACTCTTTAATGAGATCAACCGCATCCACGCCGGATACATTTTTCCATCCTCGCGTGGCGACTCTTGAGTCCTTCGCGTCCACCCCGGCGACGATGTATCGACCGTAATGCTCCACTATGGACTTCGGATCGCCTTCGAGCACCGCGGTGCCGAGTATGATTCTCTCCACGCCGGCGTCCAGGTATGTCCGTACCGCATGAGAATCGCGGATGCCGCCCCCTACTTCGATAGGGATAGCGAGCGATTTCCGAATCATTTTTATAAGGTCGATATTGACCGGTCTTCCCTCGAACGCCCCGTCGAGATCGACAATGTGAATCAACCGCGCGCCCAGTCGCTGGAATTCAATTGCCTTCGCCACCGGATCGTCGGAATAGATTGTTTCCCTCTCGGGATCGCCCTGTACAAGACGCACGCACTTGCCGTTTTTGATATCAATAGCGGGTATTACGAGCATACGGCCCTCACGAAGTTTTCAACGATCCTGAGCCCGGTTTTGTGGCTTTTTTCCGGATGAAATTGGGTCGCCACCAGGTTCCTCCGGCCGACAATACAGGGAAAACGGACCCCGTATTCCGCCTCGGCGATGACCCATTCGCTGTCTACCATCGAAGGATGATAGCTGTGTATAAAATAGAAATGGCTTCCTTCTTGAACCCCTTCCAGAAAGCGTGAATTTCCGCGCAAGAACACGCTGTTCCACCCCATATGCGGGACCTTCATCATAGTGGAATCGAACCGCACCACGCGGCCGGGTATGATCCCCAGCCCTTCGCTGTGGCCGAATTCCTCGCTCGAATCAAACAGCAGCTGGTATCCCAGACAAATTCCCATAAAAAATCCGCCGGCGGCTATGTAGTCTTTCAGCGGAGCGATCCAGCCCATTTCATGGAGATGATGCATCGCCATGGCGAATGCCCCGTCCCCGGGCATTATGAGTCCGTCCGAGGTGGCTATTGATCCCGGGTCCGAGGAGACCCGAACGTCCATCGTGTATTTTTCAACAGCTTTTACGACGGAGCGTATGTTCCCCATTCCATAATCGATTACCGTAATCATGAAATGGTCCCTTTTGTGGAGGGCACCACGTCCCCAAGCCCGTGGTGGAGTGCGCATGCGTCCCCAAGCGAAACCGCCAGCGATTTAAAAATCGCCTCGTGTATGTGATGGCGATTCTCCCCGTAGAAGAGAATTATATGGATATTGCATTCAGCGTTAGCCGCAAATGAACGCAAAAACTCCGTTGTCAGCTCCTCGCTGTATCGGTTTATATACCCACTGAGGGCCGGGCCTGAATACCTGAAATAGGCTCGTCCGGAAAGGTCGACCACGCTCATTGCCAGAGCGTCATCCATCGGTACCGCCGCGTTGCCGAATCTGGCTATACCGGCCTTCTCGCCAAGAGCCTTTTTAAAGGCCTTGCCCAGACAGATTCCGGTATCCTCGACCGTATGATGATCGTCTATCTCGTAATCGCCGCCGCACGCGACCTCAAGGAAGAAACGACCGTGGCGGGCCATGGCGTCGAGCATGTGGTCGAAAAACGGAACGCCTGTGCTTATGCTCGATTTCTCAACCGAGTCGAGCACCAGCCGAATGTAAATATCCGTTTCGGAAGTTTTTCTTTTTATCTCAGCTTTTCTCATGGGTTTACCATACAGCTTCCCGTGCCGAATCGTCACGCTCCCGGACCTGTATTAATGTATCAGTATTCGAAACCGAGGCTGAAGGTATTCTGCCGGTCACCGAGGCAGGTATAATAATACGTCCATGCGCAGTCAAGCTTTAAAATAATTGGTGGATAAACGGCAAACAATGAAGTTCATTGACCGGTCCTCCTCGAAATAGTTCCGTGTGAACTGTTTTTCTCTTTAGATTGGATCATATTCTATGCATTCGCGTTAATGATATTTTGAGCGCCGCTATGCGCAGACTTTTTGATCGTATGATTTTAGTCCTTCATGTAATTGCGCCCTTCGCAATAAAAAAAGCCGTGGCGGACAATTTTTTTGTTGCGTATTGCATATTCAAACCTCCTAGTAGTAAGCGCCTGCGGTGCCCGTGATAGGAACCTTATATTTTTGAACCAACACCAAGCGAAAGGGGATCCCCACATCCGCAGGTGGAAATCAGGCCGTCCGAAAGGTCGGTAGGTTGAAACAGGCGTGCGGGAACCCACCTGTGATAACAGGTTCAAGATTTCGCTTCCTACACGGCATTCGCGGGTATTATAAAAAGAGAACGATCCATGGATACCATATTTGGAATCAGGTGGAGAATAGCCGACTACACGGAGATCCTTCTCGCGGTACTCATCATTGTCGTCGTGATCGCTTTCGTCGTACTTCTGCGTTATAACCAGCATCTCAAAAATAAAAGGATTCAGGCGGAACAGCTGTTCCTGTTTAAAATCAAGCAGCTCGGTCTTACTAACTTTCAGGTCAAGATCCTCGACGGCCTCGTCCATACGCTCAATCTCTCCGACGCGAGTGTCATTCTGGATAATCCGGGGCTCTTCGAATCCGCCATAGCCAGTTTCCTTACCTATCTGAAATCACGCGGCGAAAAAGAGGATTCCCTTTCGTCAATTTGCCGTGACCTCATCATAACATATGAAAAGCTTTACAACCACACCACCTTCAAGACCCCTCTCCAAACAATTCGCGAGTTGGAGACGGGACTGCTTCTGTTCGTTACAGACCGTGCCAACGGCATCTTTATCGGCAAGATATCGCGGATTGAACCCGGAAAGATCATCCTCGACATTTTCAGAAACGCCCGCGACATTAATGTCACGGAGGGGGTCGATGCCGACGCGTATGTCTGGAGGGCGGGAGACGCGGAGTACTCTTTTAAGACCAGGGTTATAGGCATAACGGGCAACTCCGTAACCATACTTCTTCCCGAGGAGTTTAACCGCGGAAAAGAAGTACGCCACCCTTATATCGACACCATCATACCCTGTACGATTTCGCAGGTGCCCTCGGCGCAGGCGGATACGTCAAGAACGGGCAAAAACGACGGCGAGCCCCTGAGCGCCGTAATCCACAAGATCCACCAGGATGAACTGGTCGTCCGCACATCGAAGAAACTCGACTACCGCCAGACGTACGCCATCAACTTCGTAATGTCGGATTTTAAAATGAAGATCACCGCGATAGTAATCGCGGACAGGACCATCCAGGAAGAAAACGTCTTCTACCTTACG
Source organism: uncultured Leptospirales bacterium (assembly GCA_964510075.1). Taxonomy (GTDB): domain Bacteria; phylum Spirochaetota; class UBA4802; order UBA4802; family UBA5368; genus MVZN01. The sequence continues at coordinate 6,579 of CAZEAH010000171.1, forward strand.
TTCAGATACACCGAGATATCCGAAGCAGCCCGCAGCATCCTCAAAACCTACATCCAGGAACACCTCTAATCCGTGCGGCTCTTACGAAAGAG
>CAZEAH010000172.1:0-6647 GCA_964510075.1 uncultured Leptospirales bacterium
GGTCTTTCCCGACCTGGGCGGCCGCCCGGACCACCTCGTGCGAGAGCGGTATCTTCTCGCAGTCGATTCGCGCGCCGACCCCGCTTTCCCTGCAGATGTGCCGGACCTCGCTTCCCAGCCCGTCGCTCACGTCGATCATTGCGTTGGCGTAACGCGCGATGACCGTCCCCTCCGACGCGCTCCGGCACTCCGGTTCGAGAAACTCTTTGGTGTGCCCGGTCATGCCTGCAAGAAGGAGCTCGAGTCCCGCCTGGTTGCCGCCGAGCGTCCCGGTAACGCAGATAAGGTCGCCCGCCCTGGCGTCGGAGCGCAGGCACAGCAGGCCCTTCTCGACCTCGCCTATCAGGGCCAGGTTGAGCACGATCTCGCTCCCGTGCGTCGTGTCGCCCCCTATAAGATGGACGCCGTGCGTACGGCCCGAGGCGTAGATGCCGCGGTACAGCTCGTCCATGTACTCCACCTCGGTCTCCTTTGTCAACGCCACCGAGATGAAGGCGAAGCGCGGGACCCCGCCCATTGCGACCACGTCCGAAACGTTGACCTCCATGAGCTTTTTTCCCACCTGGTACGGGGTAAACCACCTGGAGGAAAAATGGCTGTTCTCCACCATCATGTCGGTGGTCACCACAAGATATCTGTCGGCCGTGTATTCGAGCACGGCGCAGTCGTCGCCGACTCCTTTTATTATCGCGGGGTCGCTCACTTCCCCTGACATCAGGCGGTCGATAAGCGCGAACTCGCCGCCGATTTCCGATATTTTCATTGGCGGTATTTCTCCCTGCATTCCCGGTTTATCTTCGCCGAGCAGAAATCGCCGCACATGGTGCAGACCTCGGCGTCGTCGTGCTTCGTGCCCCGGCGCAGTTCGCGTGCGCGCTCGGGATTGAAGGCCAGGCGGTACATGGAATCCCAGTCCAGGTTCGAGCGTGCGCGCGACATGGCGTCGTCGCGATAGCGCGCGCCGGCCAGGCCCCGCGCGACATCGGCCGCGTGCGCCGCGATTTTCGACGCGATCACCCCGTCCACCACGTGCTTCACGTCGGGGAGCCCCAGGTGCTCCATGGGGGTGAGGTAGCACAGGAAGTCCGCTCCGTACCAGGCCGCAAGCGCCCCCCCGATCGCGCCGGAAAGGTGGTCGTAACCGGGCGAACAGTCCGTGACGAGCGGCCCCAGCACGTAGAAGGGGGCCCCGTCGCAGTACCTCTTCTGCAGATCGATGTTTTCCTTTATCATGTTAAGCGGCACGTGCCCGGGCCCCTCTATCATCACCTGCACGCCGGCGGCGCGGGCCCGGCGCGCGAGCTCTCCGAGCGTTTTGAGCTCCTCGATCTGGGCCGCGTCGGTCGCGTCGGCGAGACATCCCGGCCGGAGGCCGTCCCCAAGGCTCAGGGTGACGTCGTGCTTTACGGCCATGGCCAGTATCTCGTCAAAGCGCGTGTAGAGCGGGTTTTCCTTCCCGTGGTGCATCATCCACTTCACGAGAAAGCTCCCCCCGCGCGACACGACGCCCATTATCCGGCCCTCCAGAAGCGGGATGCAGCTTCGCGTAACGCCGCAGTGGACGGTTATGAAGTCCACTCCGTCCTCGATATGCGTGCGCACGCTCTCCAGAAAATCGTCCTCGGTTATCTTCGAGACGTCCGGCTGCCGGACGATCGCCTCGTAGATGGGGACCGTCCCCACGGGCACGCGCGATTCCGCCAGTACCGCCTTTCTCATGGCCCGTATATCGCCCCCGGTCGAGAGGTCCATCACCGCGTCGGCGCCGTAATACACGGCCGCGCGCAGCTTCCGGAGCTCCATCTCCGGGTCGGCGTTGTAGCCCGAGGTGCCTATATTGGCGTTGATCTTGATCCTAAGCCCCTTCCCCACCCCGACCGGGACGCAGTCGTGCAAGCTGCTTTTCAGTATCACGGTGTGCCCGTTTTTCACGTCATCGCGGATATCCTCCGCGGTGCGCGGCTCCCCGGCCGCGACCGCTTTCATCTCGTCGGATACCCGTCCGCTCAGCGCATGCTCGATCTGTGTCATGATTCGTATCTCCTTTGAAACTCCAGTATCGCCGCTGCTACATCCGGCTTCGTTACGACGGCCGAAATGGCGCATACCATGTCGGCGCCCGCGGCGATCACCTCGTCGACATTGGAGAGTCCTATCCCGCCTATGGCGACCACGGGAACACGGCAGTGCTTCTTGAGTTCGGCGATGAGGGCCGTGCCGCAGGGCGCGCCGGCGTCGTCCTTGGTGCCGGTCGCGAAGATGGGGCTGAGGCCGAGGTAATCCGCCCCCCGGGACTCGGCCTCCAGCGCCTCGTCAAGGTCGTGCACCGTCACGCCTATTATTTTCCCCGGTCCGAGAAGCCTGCGGGCCTGTTCGTACGGCATATCTTCCTGGCCTATGTGCACCCCGTCCGCGTCGACGGCAAGGGCGATGTCGATTCGATCGTTGACGATGAACTCGGCCTTCCCCCCGCAGGCGCTTTTAAGGAGAAGCGCCTCCTCGTACATGTCGCGCGTGATGTTCGACTTGTTGCGGTACTGCACGACCGTCACCCCGGCCGCGACTGCCGTGCGAACGTCGGAGAGGTTTCCCGCCAGGCTGAGCCCCGCGTCCGTGATGAAATAATAGCCCCTCATCACGACACCCTCTGCATCGATCGAACGTCCTTTTCGGAAAGCGAGGCCGCTTTATCGAAAAGAAGCTCCTTGAATGTCCTCGGACCCGTCGCCTCCTTCGCCGCCAGTTCGGCCGCCACCTCGAAGAATACCAGGCCCGCGACCGCCGCGCGCGGAAGGTCCTCGGGACACACGCCCGCGAAGGTGCCGATGGCCGACGCCGCCATGCATCCGGTGCCGACCACGCGCGACATGATCTCGTGGCCGTTTTTCACCGTGTACAGAACGCCCCTGCCCGCGACGATGTCCTCTTTCCCCGTAACCACCACCACGCAATCGCGCGCTCCGGCGAGCGTTTCGGCGATGCGCGCCAGGTCGCCTTCCACGTTCCCCGCGTCGACCCCCCTGGTCTTCACCTGCTCGCCGGCGACGCGGGCGATCTCCGAGGCGTTCCCTTTGATGATGTCGATGCGGGCCGCATCGAGAAGCGCGGCGACCATCCTGTCGCGGAAGGGCGTGGCCCCGGCGCCGCAGACGTCCAGCACCACGGGCGCGCCCTTCGCGTTCGCCGCGCGCGCGGCAAGCTTCATGCTCTCGATGAAGTCGGCGGTGAGCGTTCCGATGTTGAGCACGAGCGCGGAGGCGAGCGAGGCCATATCCGCGGCCTCCTCCGCGGCGTGGGCCATCACCGGCGAGGCCCCGAACGATTTGACCAGCTGGGCGCAGTCGTAAATGGTGACCCAGTTGGTGAGATGATGTACGAGCGGCTGTTTCTCCCTTACAGCCGTTAACAGCGATGCGTTGTCCATCGTTCCTCCTGAAGTGTCCGCGCGGCGGTCTGCTTTCTCGCCCCGGATACCACGAACGGAAAGGTTCCGCGTGGCGAAAACGAATACGCCGCGCATCGAGATCTGGATGAGGTGATTGTTGAAACGGGAGAGCTGATTACGCGGTTGGCATCCCTACGCCGGCATTATCCGGATCAGGTTCAACGGGTATAATCTCAGGCTCCGCTGCGGAACCACCCCAACAATGTTAATTTACTGAACAGCGTTCATTTTGTCTACAAAAAATTAATTATTTCGACACCGCCTCCGGCCACACCCCGAACAGCCGTCCAATGGATCGCTCCGGAGCGGCCTCCGCACCGCTGTCAATCAGCGATCGTATAGGCCACCACGCGATTGTCGAAGAACGTGGGGATGATGAGAAGGCGTCTTTCCGGAACGTACTCAAGGTCGGCCGCGTTCACCTTCTCCGCGGTGGTGTCGACCAGCACCACGGGGGCCTTTCCCTTTCCTATGAGCTCCGTCTTGCCCTTCCAGTCGCTTACGATGAATCCGCCCGGATGGGCGCGCAATCCGTCAATGCCCCCGGCATGAGGCACTTCGAGCGCGACCGCCCTGGTGGCGGTATCGATCTTCACCACCCCCCGGGCCGTACCGACATACAGCACAGCCCCGTCGAGATGCAGCCCGTTCGGTTTATTGTAGTCTTTAAGCTCCATCCAGACGCTCACGACACCTTCGCGCAGCAGGAGCAGCCTGTTCGTTTCAGTATCCGTCACATACACCGCTCCGTCGGGACCGACGGCGATATCATTAAGAAAGCGGGCGCCTGAAACGGCGTATGTTTTAAGTACCCTGCCCGTCTTGATATCGATCGCGTGCAGGCGGTCGATATCGGTGACGTACAGCGTCCGGCCGCTCACGCCCATACCCTTGGGGGCGTTGAGGCCGGTCACCCAATCCGGGTCCACCATCGCCCCGTCCACGGTGAGCTTGGCGATAAAGCCCATACCGTTCTTATCCGCCGGCGCGCCGTTGATATTCGACACGTACAGAAGACCTCCCGCGCGGTCGTACAAAACGGACTCGGGGACCTTCAGCCCGTCCGAAACCGACCAGGCGGGCACAGGCGTGATCGTTGTTTTGCAGGCGGCCATAACCAGTGCCGCCGCGAAGGCGAGGAAGAGTGCTACCGGCATGTTTTTCATGATATCGTCCCTCACATCGATTGTTTATAATCAGCATCATCGCGACGCGGACTGCATCGGCCGGTAAGACGCGACGAGGCGGATATCATACCCGCCGGTCGTAATCAATATATGCCGCCATGCGGCGACGGTCAAGCGGGCGGGCGCGACTCGAGGGCTCGAATTTGCAAAAATGTTGACATATTTTCATTTGCGGTAAAGCATCCCTTCCGTGCACGGGCACGGCCCGGAAGGGCTCCGTGATTCGAGCGACGATCCATTCAGTCACGCATACTCACATCACACCCGGGGTAGCTATGATACGTCGATTCCTGCGCGAGTTCATCATTTGCTGTTTTCATGTGGCCTCCATCATTATGCGTCAGCGTCCGCACCTTAAGGGAAGGGAGCACCTCCGGGCCATACCCACCCCCATCATCGTCTCACCGACGCACGACAGCTATTATGAGATCCCCTCGCTCTCCCGGGTCTATTATTCGCTGAAACCGAGGCCCGATTTTGTGGTCCTCGCCAAGGAGGATTTTTTAAGCGGGAGCTACCTGGCAAAGAACTTCGGCAGGAACAATTTCCTCCTTAAGTGCGTGTTCACCCTCCTCGACAAGACGGCGCTTCCCTTCATCATTTTTAAAATCATGAGGCTTACGACCATCCATCGGCCCTTCATCGACACCTGCGCGAAGAGGCGGGACCAGCTGCGCAGCGAGATCGGCTACCAGATCAACTGCGCGCGGGAGAGCATCTCGCGGGGCCTGTCGACGCTCGTATTCCCCGAGGGTACGACATGGGGGTTCGGAGGGCTGAAGAAGATACGCAGCGCGGTCTACCAGCTCGTCGAGAACACCTACCGGTCAGCCCGGCAGAAGGTGCACGTCATCCCCATCAACGTGAAGGTCGACCGACTCGTGAAGGGCGGCAAGGACATCTTTATAAATGTGGGACGCCCCGTCTTTTTCCGGTGCCCAAAGGAGGAATTCAACGAGCGTCTCGGCGCGATACTCAGACAGCTTCACACGATAACCTTCAGCCAGATAGCCTCCTGTTATCTGCGGCGCCTGGCGGAAACGCACCGTAACGCGAGGGAGGGCCTGGTGCTTGCCAGGGAAAGGTTCGTCTCCGCGATGGAGCGCATAACCTTAGAGATAGGTGAGATGGTCAGGCGCGATGTCCTTCCAGATTTCGACGCATCCCTCCTCGACAGGAAATATCTTCTTAAAAAAGTGGACGGCTTCATCAAATACTGCGTAAAGAATCGCTATCTCCGCCCCCCTCTTTCCGGACGCCCGGAGGACGCTTTTGTGCTGGACATAGAATCAATACTGCGCTCATATTCGGACAGGGAGTATCGCACGCGGAACCCGATCGGCTTCCACGCCAACGAGCTGCTCTCTCTGGGCGAAGCCGGAATCCGACGTCTCTTCGACGCCCATATCGGCGCGTGAAGCGCGTCGGAACTTCGTCCCCGAACACTCACACGTCAGAGAGGAACAATGATGAGATACCGGAAAGGAACCGCATTCCTTATCGCAGCCGCGCTCATTGCGTCAATTTCCATCACCGGGTGCGGGAAAAAAGACTCCGCCGCGGTCAGGGTTTTCGGCTCGACGACGATGGAACCGCTGACCTCAAAGCTCGCGCTCTCATACGGTGAAAAAAGCGGTGTCGAGATCAAAATCTCGGCAAACGGTTCGCATACCGGCATCAGCGCTCTCATCGACGGCCGGTGCGATATCGCGGAGTCTTCGACCCGCATAACCGAGGCGGAACTCGCCTCGGCCCGGGCCAGGGGGCTTGCGATACGCGAGTTTGTAATCGCCAGGGGAATGATCGTTCCGATCGTGCATCGGACCAATCCGCTGCGCACTATATCGCTTATTGATCTCCGCAGGATCTATACGGGATCACTCCGCGACTGGGGGGAACTTGGCTGGAACGGAAAGGTGGAGGCGGTCGGTCGTGACGCGTTTTCGGGAACGCACGATGTCTGGAACGCTCTTGTGCTTAACGGCGCCGGCACCGCGGCCGACGTAAAGGGGTTG
>CAZEAH010000173.1:0-6644 GCA_964510075.1 uncultured Leptospirales bacterium
CGCCGCCCATCTCCGCCTTCACGCGCGACATCGCGAACGGCTTGTCGGACGCGCGCGCGCGCCGCACGAAGGGATGCTGCAAAAACGGTTTTTGCGAATCGAAGAGCTCGAGCGGCGCGCGCCCCATGAATTCCCGGACCGGTTTGCGCTCCCGGTTCTCTATCACAAGCTTCCATTCCTCGAGGCCGGCAACGGACGAAAGCGAAAGGAGGAAGGAGGCCTCCCGGTGAAGGGCGGGCGAAAAATGCCGAAGCGACGCGGTGGCGTCGGCCGTTTCGTACAATCGGGTGAGGGTGATCTCGCCGATGGTGCCCGCCGTTCCGTTTCCGGCCCGGTCGGCGCATTCGATGTAATAGGTATAGAGTCCTTCGGGTGCAGGGTCGCCTTCATCGGTCGTGCCGTCCCAGACGACCCTGCGCGGGACGTCGATTCCGCCCCAGCGGTAGCTTTTTACCGTTTTCCCGGACGCGTCGCGGAATCCCGAGAACCACCGGTCGTCAGGAGCGGAGGAAGCCGTCTGTACAACGATAAGAGTGTCCTTTTTGCGGTCTCCGTTCGGGGAGAAAAGCCGCTCGTCGGTCGAAAGCTCGATCGAGGGGGGGGTGTTATCGACATGTACGACGCCTGTACGGGCCGCCGAGATATTCTCACGTTCGTCCCACACAATAAACGAATAACGGTAACGGCCGTCGGCTACCACGCGCCCACGCGCGTCCGTCCCGTCCCACAGGACCGATTCGGGGACCACCGTCGACTCTTTTTTCCGCCATATTCTTCTCGCAAATTCGAGCGGCGTCATTCTCTCTTCCATGTCGCGGTCGGAGAGGCGGTATTCGCGGACAACCCCTCCATCGGGGGCGAGGATCTGCAGCCGCCATCCCCTGATGCGGCTTGCGTCGCGAACGGCGGTTTTAAAGATGATAAAATCCTGCCTGCCGTCGTAGTTCGGAGAGATGAAGGCCTCGGTCGGTGTTATCGTTACGACCGGCGGATCGCGATCGAGTTCTCCGTAACTCACCGTAAGCCCGAGGAAATGCGTTACCCCGCCCGCGCGCGCATACCCGAGCGAATAGTCCAGCCGCGCGTCAACGTCGCTTTTCCGCAGCCGCCATCCCGCGCCGAGACTGAGCGCGTTATGTCCGCAGGTGCCGGGCGCCGTAAACCCGGCCCGGAGCGCGAAGGTATCGTACAGCCACGACTCAATCCCGAATTTAACCGGATATGCGCCGGGCTCTTTAAGGACTACCGCCTCGTTGAAGAAGGCCACGGTATAATCGGCGCGTCGGAAGAAGGTGAATCCGTATCCCGCCGAGGCAAAGCCGATATCAGCGGATTTTTTTTCGGTCCCGAAGGGAATCCCCGCCCTGCCGGCGGCCCCCAGCGAGGGCTTGAATATGCCGAAACCTCCGCCCAGGGAACGGGAGAAGCCGAGGGCGTAGCGGGCGCCGATTGCGGCTCCCGCGTACCGTACCGTGCCGTCATCCGTCGTTCCATGCAGCATGTCGAAGGCCGCTCCGATTGAGAGCCTGTCGGTGAATTGCTTGCCCCCCCCGATTGTAAGAATGCGCGCGATGCCGAGCGCTCCCCTCGGCGGATCCACTGTTATGGAATTGAAAGAGACGCCGAGCGTACCGTACGAGGTGGGAAGGGCCGTGATGATGCCGGTAGAGCCGTAATCCCCGGCGATACTTCCATGCCCCAGCGCGAACTCCAGACGTTCCGCCTCCGCTATCGACGCCGGATTCAGGATGAATGAATGTATGCCGTCGGCGGAAACTCCCGTCGCGCCGCGGCCGAGAGCGGACGCCGAAAAGCCCGGGAAAAACGGATATCTGCCGTCCATGGTACGGGCCTGCAAGCCGGACGCCGTAAAGAGGAGGGCGGTGAATACCAGTGTTTTTATATGCTGTTTTTCCATCGTTCGCACATCACGCCGGCAAGAATACGGCGCACGGCGTCGATTCGTCCAGCCGTTTTAATCGGCCGAGAGGGTTTTTATGCCCGCTTTCGCGCGCACGGGCATGAAATATCGCGTCCGTTTTTACGGACCGGACGGTCGGATTTAATCCGTCGTCCGTTATAATGATCCCGGATATACGGCCCTCTTAAGGGGAACGGTCCGGAAATGTTTTGAAATTTTATATACACCCGGCGAGGGTATCGGCATTTCTTAAAAATCACATTGTTTGTGATTTTTGATAAAAAAATAGTAACTCTACAAAATTTAATAAAAAAAATAATAAATTTAAAAAAACAATTTGACTTATGTTTTTCCCACTTTTTACTATCAAATGGACATTAGTACAGTATCAAAACATCATTATTGGGGCGATTTTGTCAGGCAAAAATGAGTACAAATATTGTTGAATTGTCAAACGGTGATATGATGTATAACGATGCCCGGTGAGTAACCGCCGGCGGGAGAGAGAAGGGATGAGCCAGGAAGGCACAAGAACAAAGCTTGATGAAATCAAGAAGCTTTTTCCTGAAAAATTTCTCCCCGAGGAGAAGATTTTCAGCCGGATCAATCGCGGCGACCGGATTTTTATCGGCACCGGCTGCGGTGAGCCTCAGTACCTGGTTAACGCCCTCGTCAACTACGCGGCTTCCTACCCGAAGGCCTTTTTCGACGCCGAGGTGATTCACGTATGGACCATGGGCGTCGCCCCTTACGCGAACGAGAAATTCAAGGCCAATTTCAGGCATAATTCATTTTTTGTCGGAGACAACACGCGCAACGCCGTCAATACGGGGCTTGCCGATTACACCCCGATCTTTCTTTCCGAGGTCCCGGACCTCATTCATCGCAAGCTCGTCGAAATCGACGTGGCGCTCATTCAGACCTCCCTCCCCGACGATCACGGGTACATGAGCCTCGGCATCAGCGTCGATATCGTAAAGGCGGCCGTCGAGAACGCCAATCTGGTGATCGCACAGGTCAATTCCTTCATGCCCAGGGTCCACGGCGACGGCTTTCTGCATATCGACGATGTCGATTATATCATCCCCTTCGACGAACCTCTGCTGGAGTTCAATTCGGAAGTGCCCGACGATATCGCCGACCGCATCGGGCGTCATGTGGCGCGGATAGTCCAGGACGGCGATACGATCCAGGTCGGTTATGGGAGTATCCCCAACGCCGTTCTCACCAATTTAAAAAACAAGAAGCATTTGGGCGTCCATACCGAGCTGCTTTCCGACGGTATCGTGGAGCTCATAAAGTGCGGCGCTGTGGACAACTCCAGCAAGAGTATCGACCGCGGCAAGACGGTCGCCTCTTTCTGCATGGGTCACGGCGACACCTACCGGTTCATCCACGACAATCCGGGCGTCGAGTTCCGATCGATAGAGTACACCAACAATCCGATGACCATCGCTCGCATTAAAAACATGACCGCGATCAACGCCTCGCTCCAGATCGACCTGACGGGCCAGGCGACGGCCGAATCGATCGGGAGGACGTTTTACAGCGGTATCGGCGGGCAGGCGGATTTTATGCGCGGGGCGGTGCTCGCTCCCGGCGGGAAGACCATTCTCACGATGCGCTCAACGTCGAACGACGGCGAAGTCTCAAGGATCGTTCCCTTTTTGAGCGAAGGGGCCGGCGTAACGCTCGGGCGCGGCGACGTACACTACGTGGTGACCGAATACGGCATCGCCTACCTGCACGGTAAAAACATACGCGAGCGGGCCATGGACCTCATCGCGATCGCGCATCCCAAGTTCCGCCCCTGGCTAATCGAGGAGGCCAAAAAGGTCGGTCTGATATACAAAGACCAGGCCTTCATCCCGGGGAAGAAGGGCGAGTATCCCGAAACGCTCGAGGCGTACCGGACGACCAAGGCGGGCCTGAAGCTTCTGCTCCGACCGGTTCGCATCAGCGACGAGCCGCTCCTTAAAGACTTCTTCTATTCGCTTTCGGACCGGAGCATCTACCGGCGGTTTATCTCCACGCGCAAGGACATGCATCACGAGCGCCTGCAGGAGTTCGTCATAATCGACTACACCAGGGAGATGGTGATACTGGCCGTCATCGAACAGTTGCAGAAAGACAGGGTGGTCGGGATCGCGCAGTACGGGAAACAGGAGTACGCCCACACCGCGGAGGTGGCCGTGGTTATCAGCGACGACTTCCAGAACAAGGGCGTGGGGACCGAGCTTTTGTCGTACGTAACCTATCTGGCAAAAAAAGAGGGCCTTTTGGGCTTCACCGCGGAAGTGCTGGTGGAGAACAGGCCCATGCTCCATCTTTTCGAGAAGATGGGCTTCATTATAGAAAAGAGAAGTGGTGCGGGTGTCTATGAGTTAAAGATGCAATTCAGAGGAGAAACGCTATGAAGGAAGAATCAAACATGAATCTGCTGTTCGAACCAAGGTCGATCGCCGTGGTGGGCGCTTCGTCCAAGCCCGGGAAAATCGGTTTCAGCGTGGTCCGCAACCTCAAACAGGGCGGTTTCAAGGGAAAGATATACCCCATCAATCCCCAGGGCGGCGAGATACTCGGCGAGCAGGTGTTCAGCAGCGTAAAGGACATTCCCGGTGACGTGGATGTCGCATCGATCATTGTTCCGGCGAAGCTCGCGTTCGACGCCGTTAAGGAGTGTGCAGACAAGGGGGTGAAGCATATCCAGATCATCACCTCCGGCTTCTCCGAAGTCGGCGAAGTGGAGCTCGAGCACAAGATCGTTGATTATGCTAAATCGAAAGGCGCCCGCATTCTGGGCCCGAACATTTTCGGGGTATTCTCCGCGACGTCGAATTTCAACTCGACCTTTTCGGCCACCGAAATCGCCCGCGGTCATGTGGCCATTCTCACACAGTCGGGCGCGCTCGGAATCGCGATGATCGGCAAGACGGCCGTAAACAACATCGGCCTTTCGGCAATCGTTTCGATCGGCAACAAGGCCGACATCGACGAGGCGGATTGTCTCGAGTATGTGGTGCAGAGCGATCTTACGAAAGTCATCCTGATGTACGTGGAAGGCATAAAGGGCGGAGAGCGATTTATCGAGGCGCTCAGGGCCGCCACGAAGGTGAAGCCCGTCGTCGTTCTGAAATCGGGCCGTTCAAAGAGAGGCGCCGCCGCGGCAGCGTCGCATACCGGCTCCCTGGCCGGCGCCGATGAGATTACCGACGCCATTCTCAAGCAGTGCGGGGCGCTCCGTGCGGAAAGCCTGCAGGAGGCCTTCAACTGGTGCAAGTTCCTTTCCAATGCGCCGGCGCCGAAGGGCAACCGCGGCGTTATCGTGACAAACGGCGGCGGAATCGGGGTTATGGCGACAGACGCGTGCGAGAAATACGGTGTCGAGCTGTATGACGACCAGGCCGTTCTGAAAGAAGTTTTCGCGCCCGCCACGCCGGAATTCGGTTCTCTCAAAAACCCGATCGACATTACGGGCGGGGCCAACTCGGCCGCGTACGATCTGGCGCTTTCGGCACCGGCCGTCAGCGACAAGATGGACGCCACCATGGCCCTCTATTGCGAAACGGCGACCTTCGACTCGGAAAACCTTGCGCCGATGATCCGCAACACCTACAAGAAGCACATGGAAACCGGCACCCCGGTCGTATACGCGATCGTGGGCGGATCGGCCGTCGAGAACGCGATCGTCACCCTGAACAAGGAAAATGTTCCCGTTTACGCCGATCCCTACGACGCCATCTCCTGCATGGGGGCCCTGTACCGGCACCATGATTTCAACAAAACCCGCGACGATTCGATCAACGAGTCCAAGATCGACCTCGGCGCGATTGAAAAAGTCATCGACAAGGCTCTCGCCGACGGGCGCACCTTCCTCCTGGCAAACGAGGGGCAGGACGTCATGAGGGCGGCCGGCATCATGATCCCGGGCGCCGCGATAGCGAAATCGATCGACGACGCCGTCAAATGTGCCGAGAAGATCGGCTATCCGGTGGTCATGAAGGTCGTTTCCCGCGATATCCTCCACAAGAGCGACGCGGGCGGCGTTGCCCTCAACATCGAGAACAAGGACGAGGTTGTGGACGCCTATGAAGCGATCATGCGCAACTGCAAGGCCTACAAGTCCGACGCGGTGATCGACGGCATTGAAGTCTGTGAAATGGTCAAGAAGGGCACCGAGATCATCATCGGCGCGCGCAAAGACCCCCAGATGGGCCCGATCGTCATGGCCGGCATGGGCGGCATTTACGTTGAAGTGATGAAGGACGTCGCCTTCCGCTCCGCCGCGCTGAACAAGGGCGAGGCGCTCAAGATGATATCCGAAACAAGGTCGTATGCGCTTCTGCTTGGCGCCCGCGGTGAGGAGCAGAAGGACATAGACGAGGTGGTCGACACCGTAATTAAAACGGCGACCATCATTCGCAAGGTGCCCAGGATCACCGACATCGAGATCAACCCGATCGTCGTTTACGAGAAGGGCAGGGGAGTCAAGGCGGTCGACGTTCGTATTCTGGTCACCAAGTAATTCGGCCGGAACACGGAGTTCTCCGCCGCACGGTTTTTCGGCAGCCCTTCTCCCGCGATCGGGGGAAGGGCTGTGTTGTCAGTGAGCCGCATACGGACAGGGAACAATGTTCCCTGCCCGTAAAAGCTTGACATATTATATTTCGATGATAATATTGATTTATAGAAATTATTTTGAATTTAACGTACAGATAAGGGG
>CAZEAH010000174.1:0-6631 GCA_964510075.1 uncultured Leptospirales bacterium
CTCCTTCTCGTATTCGAACGCGGGCTTCAACCTGCTCGAGCTCCTGGTTGAAGAGGTAACGGGCCGCGATTTCGCGGAGTACATGATGACCGAGGTGCTGGTGCCGCTCGGCATGAGGAACTCGAGCTACGAATGGAGCGCGGACATGCATCCTCCCGTCCCCCCGGGACACGACACGAACGGCAAGCCCGTGCCCGTGTACGTGTACCCGGAAAAGGCCGCCGGCGGGCTCTTCAGCACGGCGGGCGACATCGCCGCGTTCGTGACGGCCGGCATGACGCGTTTTTCGCATGCGCGGCACGGCGTGCTTTCCGCACGGAGCATCGCCGAGCTCTATGCGCCGCGAATGGAAATACCCGGCCTCTACGGGTTCGCCTTCGACGCGTACGGTTACGGGCACTTTATCGAGCGCTTCCCCGACGGCAGGCGGGCCGTGTCGCACGGCGGCCAGGGCACCGGCTGGATGACGCACTTCCACTCGGTCCCCGAAACCGGGGACGGCATCGTGATCCTCACCAACAGCCAGCGGAGCTGGCCCTTCTTCTCGGAGATACTCGGCGACTGGGCCGCGTGGTGCGGCCTTCCCGGCGTGGGGATGGGCCTCATCGCCAAAGCACAGAAGATACTGTGGGCGCTCATCGCGTTCGTCGTGCTCGCGGCTTTCGCACAGGGGGCGCGCCTCGTTCGCGGTGTGGCGCTGGGCAGGCGCTCTTTCGCGCCGCTCGTTCCTTCGCACAGGGGTCCTCGCGCAGCGCAGTTCGCGTTCGCGCTCGCCCTTTCCGGGGCGCTGGCGTGGGCGCTTTCTCTGGACTACCTGTTCCTGACCTCCGTGTTCCCTGTCGCGGCGGTATGGCTGGGATACGCGACGGCGCTCGCGGCCGCGGTGCTCGCCGCGTCTGCGGTTCTGCCCGAAGGAACCGGGTCTGCTTTTTCGCGTTGACAGAGCTCAAGGCCAGCCACCGTATCGCCGGCGGCCTTGTTCCGGCCGGCGGGTTTTTCGGGGCACCTGTTATTGTTCGGACGCGATGGGGATCGACTGATATGCGAAAATGGACCATACCGATTGTTATTTTCTTTGTTGTAATACCCGGCATCGGCGTCTTTATGCTGATGGCCGCTCCCGCCTATACTTCGGGGCTTTTACTGCCGCTCGCGCTTGCCGCCGCCGCGACGGTAGGTTTGGTGCTTCGGGGATTCAGGAAGTGAATCTTTACTTCAATTTATCACGTATATTTTAAGCATTTGAAGCTTGAATTCAGGACAGGGAAATCAAGGCCGGGTGTATCAGGAACGGGCTGGAGGCGCTGCTGGAATGATGATGTGATGAGCACTCATCTTCCCGCCCGAAAGTTTTTGAATCTTAATCTGTAATCTTTAAGCTTTTTAAGAAGGAGATCAACTTCCCCATTATGAATCTCGATTCTTTTTAAAAGCCCTGTATGTTCCCATAGGCCTCGCTTCCCGTTCTGTCCACGATAGCGGTGATTGCCCTTATGATGTAGCACCGCGTTTTGTTCTTTTCGCCACATGCGCGATCGCGCTCGATTCCCAATCCCCGGCGACGGCGTTGTAGTGTTTCCGTAAGTATGGTATCCGCGAAGGGTCAAGGTCCTGGTCCGCCGATACCATGGCCGATTTCCCGATGCGGCCGTCCATCTGTATATCCGGGCACTCCAGGTCGGTCGAGTAATGGGCGATCGCTTCCCCGCTGTCGCCAATCCGCTCATGGATATCGTAGGTTATCGTTCTATCTACGAGAATTATATCGCCTTTGTTTACCGCCCCATGGAATCCACCGGCGGTTCCGATATTGACGATGAGCCCGGGATTGAACGTATCGATCACATACTGCGCCGAGCCGGCGGCGTCGATCTTGCCCCAGCCCCCGTGAAAGAATACCACGGTATTCTTTCCGTATCGTTTGCTGAACCACTGCCCGTACGGCGATGTGCGATACTCCGTATTTTCCGATTTCTTTATTTCTTTAAAGGCCTTCCACTCCGCGTTCGCGGAAATGATGACGACAACGTCGGCGTGCCTGCCGCAGGGCGTTAAAAGAGACAGCACGATCAGAAGTACCGCCGGTTTATTCATTTGATATCCTCGTCATGGGTCCCCCTAGTGCCGTGGTTCGTTTCCTTTTAGCGGTATGGTATTCCATCCATCCGTATAAGTGAAGGGTACAAGGGGCGATTGAGCAGCCAGGAAGTGCGGCCATGCCGTAGTGTACGCCTGTTTTTGCCTCGTTTAATACGCCTTACTTCTTATCTCTATCGTGATAATATAAACTGTTTTTTCTTTTTGATCGATCTCGTAAAACAGCCGGTAATCACCTATTCTATAGCGCCATGTGGGTGGATCATAATTAACCAGTTTTTTAATATTATTCCCATAAAAGGGATTATTTTTAAGCTGTGGATAGATGTGGTTACGAATCTTGTCGTATATCTTTATTTTTCTATTTTTCCCAATACCCTCGAGGTCATCGATAAACCGGTTCGTTTCGAATATCCTGAAATCAGACAAAACGCCCCCTCTTTTTACGAGCGTCTTCACTTCCTTTCTTCAACCGGTTTACCAGACCGGCGTTATTCACGATTTCGGACATTTCAAATTCATCGACCAATTCCGATTGCTCGATATATCGCAGCGTGGCGGTTTCGATGAAATTGGAGATGGACCTGTTTTCCATTTCAGCGTGATGCCTGAATCTTTCGAGCACTGTATCGTCTATTCTCAGCGTAACGGTTTTGGGCATGGTTTTCACTCGCGCACTATAATGAATATAATATATTACAATTGAAAGCTTTTGTCAATAATATAATATTTATTATTCAGCCTGGGCTTTTCGACATTTGTCGCCGGCAAGCGCTGTCCTGTGGCATTCCGGCTCCGCGACCGCGGAAAGTGCATCGAACACCATGTTCTCCCGGCGAAGTCATTCAATTCCAGGCGAGGAAACGCCACCGGAGACGGCATACCGCTGTCGAAGCAGAGCCTCCTTCCGCTGATCGCCGCCTGGCACGTCGGCTCTTTCGCGTATTTTTCCAGGAAACAGCGCTCGGACGCCTGAGCGCTTGCCCCCCTTCCCTCTCCCGTTATCAATCGCGGAAGGGAGAGGGGACCCGGTGTCACCCTGTCCGGCTCCGGGTGAAACGGTACGGTTCGTCGAAATCAAGCGGCGGCACCGCTCTCCGCGCGAAACAATCCTGAATTACAATGCCTTTCGACAGAGATCTATAAGCTCAGCGGATCGCCTCGCCGGCCATCACCGACTGATCCGCCCTGCCTCCGCGTACGACGGGCACGCCGTTTACGAAGACCATGTCGATGCCGCCCGGCCGCGCGCCCGAGTCGGCCGTCGTGGTATTGTCGCGAACGCTCTCGCGGTCGAAGACGGTGATGTCGGCGGCGTATCCCTTTCGGAGAAGGCCCCGCCCCGAAATGCGCATACGCTCGGCGTTCTTGCCGGTCATGCGGTACACGGCATCCTCAAGCGACAGGAGCTTCCTCTCCCCGGCAAGCTGCAGAAATCGCGGGAAGCAGCCGAAGGCCGCCGGGTTCTGCAACCCCGAAGGCTCCACCCAGGCGTCGGTCATGAAATGCGAGGCGCGGTGTTTCATGAGCTCGCCGACGATCTCCGGGTTGCTGTACTTGTGCAGAAGCATGCGCGCGGTGCTGTCGCTCCGTTTGGCGATGTCGATGTAGTTGTCGAAATCCATCATCTTACGCTCGCGCGCGATATCGGCAAGGAACATGCCGTTGAATGTATCGAGCTCCGGGTGGTTCGCCGAGGCGAGCTGCATGTCGGCCGTGTTGAAGCCGAGCAGCGCGAAGGATATCTTCATGAGCAGGCGCGTCTTTTTTAATAGCTTTGGATTGTCGTAGGCCGCCGGCACCTCGGCCATGAACCATTCGGGCAATATGCCCGTTATCACCGTCGCTCCGCAGTGATGGGCGTAGGTGTCGAAACGCACGTCGACGCCGTCGTCGATGGCGCGGTCGATGAGCGCGAGCGCTTTCTCAAGCGTCTTCCAGGTGCGCGCGCCGACGAATATGAGATGCGATATCTGCAGACGCACGCCCGTCTTCCTGGCGAGGTCCAGGAACTCCCGGAGTGCCTTCAGGTTGTGCGGTTCGCCGAAGGGCTTCAGCGGATAGGAGCCCGAGACCGACGAGAAGGCGCGCACGTGGACCGTTATGATGCCGTCGCGCGATTTCACCAGGCGCGCCACCTCCTCCCGCTCGGCGGGCGTGGTGAAGATGTCGGGCGCGTACCCCATCCCGAAGGAGACTCCCCGCGCCCCCCGGTCCATCGACTCGGCGATGAGCCGCAGGGCCTCGTCCATCTCGGCCCTCGTCATCGGGGAGGGATCGTATCCCTTGATGGAGACGCGCGTGGTACCGTGCCCGCAGAGGTTCACCAGGTTGGCCCGCATGCCGCCCCGCTCGAGACGGTCGAAGTACTCGTCGAGGCCGTCCCAGGCGATGCCGTGGTGGCCCGCCTTGAAGAGGTTGTTTTCCAGGAGGCCCCGGTGCGCGGTACCCTTTTTAAAGCCCGAGGTGCCGAAGCCGCAGTTTCCTCCCACGAAGGTGGTGATGCCCTGCTCGAGAAATGGGGTTATGAACTCCGGCCGGTCGGGCGAGACGAGGAACCAGTCGTTGTGCGAGTGGATGTCGATAAAGCCCGGGGAGATGACTTTTCCGCCGCAGTCGATGGTCTCGCACTGCGCATCGATCGCTCCGCGCGCCACCTCCACTATTGTTTTTCCGTCGATGAGCAGGCTGCCTGGGTAGCCCGCCTCCCCCGTGCCGTCTATTATGAAGCCGTTTTTCAGCAGAAGCATATCGTTCACCTCGGTCGTGCGCTCGCGGAGCGTCCGGCCCGTGCGCACACAATGATGAACGCGTGCTTGATTATGTGCAGGGTCAGCTCCGCCTTACGATGTTCTTATCATCCATACCTTTGCCTGTCCAGTTATTTTGAGAAACGGTATAATGGCGCGAACCGGGTCCTAATACCCTTCTGTCAATTCCTCGAACCTCGATTGGTCCGTTTTTGATCGAACTTCGTGCTCGTGATGGTAAACCGCGGTGAAAGCATCGCACCCCGGAGCGCGGACAGGGCCTCCGCGCGCGGGGACCACTACTATATTAGGTTTTGCCGCAGATGTTCAAGAAGTCAACGCATCCAGGCGATGAAAAGATATTGACTGACATTATAGAAGATCACGCAAAGGCGGATAAAAACGGCGAAGTATCAAATGAAGTCGTAACGAGTACACGGGAAAATCTCATAAAAAGTGGCTGTCACCAGCCACTTTCATATACGTAACATTCCGTAAAATATGCTGTTCTATTTAACCCTTCGCAAAATGAATATATTCCTGGCGACCAGCGCCAGATCCCCGCTGAACTCCACGTCGCTGAACTGCGTTGGGCGCTCCAGGGGACTGGGGAAAAACTCCACTTTCACTTCATCATCGCCGATGAATTCGAAAAGACAGAGCACGCGTCCACCGGTGCCGCTCAGCTCAATCGTGTTGGGGCTACGGGACGCATCGATCGCGAAACTCCCCTTATAGGAACTGTTGTGTAACCCGGGGCTTTCCTGGGCGAATTCTCCGTTCGCTCCGAGCTCCCATGTGCCTGCCGCTTTTACCCCGGGATCGGCCCGATCAGCCCACGGGTAAAGGGTCCATCGGCCTATTAGCCGGGGCGTCACCTGGTCGACGGCCGGTTTCATGCCTATAACCTCTCCCCCCTTCCCCACTCTTCTTAAAAAGACGACGGTCGAGTTTCCCCTGCTTTCTTTGCCGCCGTATTTCTTATCGTTACCCGACCTCGGCTGAAACAGTTCCAGCCAGGCGGCGTTTTCGTCGATGGGCCCGAACAGCGCGTGAGTATGGATGGTCTGTTTATTCCTGGGGTCGGTCAGGGTAATACTAAGCCTGTACGGCTTCGCACGAGAAACGACCTTGTATGTCCCGGTGTGGCTCTTGGAACCTTTGGAAAAAATCGCAACGAAATTGCTTCTGAATTCACAGTAACCCTCGGATTCTTCAATCCGCGAGTTCTCCGACGGGAATACGGCCCATTTACCGACGATGGCGGCCTGTTGGGCCTGGGCTGACACGGCCAACGATACAATGAACGCCAGCGGCACTATCCTGATCATACGACGACCTCCATCAATAATGAGACGACTATAAATGGACCGGCCATTCCATGCTTATATTTTTTGTTAAGATATTATTGAAATATCGCAAAACGCCTTTCCCCCGGCATCTTGATCGCGGTAGACGGGCGCGCGCGGCGAGACTCGCAGGAGGCGACCGGGCCGCGATACTGGAAGCCCAGTAACCGCAACCAACAAGTCCGCGGCCCGCAAAAAGCAATACCCAAAACCACTACACCCATCCCCTCCTTCATTAAGCAGCGCGCACGACGCGCGCGGGGCGAGGATGGTCGCTGTGCCGTTTCCCAGAGGGAACTCCTTCCTTGCAGTCAGTCGCCTAGCATGGTTGACACTCCCGGCCTCCTGCCGGTCGGATAGTCCACGATGGACCTTCCGCAGCCGAACAATAGGGCCCCGGAAAAACCCTTCTGAAAATCCGCACACTCTTTCCAG
>CAZEAH010000175.1:0-6584 GCA_964510075.1 uncultured Leptospirales bacterium
CGCCTTCGACCTCGCCACTTCGGGCGAGAGCGCCGCGTCCAGCTGGAGCTCGCCGTCCACCACGATCTCCGGCATGCGCTCCCTGGCACGCGCGGCCGCCAGCCTCATCTTGTCCACCGACCTGCCCGCACCGCTCCCGCGGGTTGAATACGAAAGAAACGCGATCCTGGGGCTCATCCCCAGAAAGCGTCGTGTGAACACGGCGGCCGCCTCCGCGATCTTGCACAGCACGCCGGCTGTCGGATCGGGATTGACGACAGGGTCCGTGATAATATACATCTCTTCGCCGCCGTCCCGCGTTATAACGATGCTGAAGGCCGTCACCACGCCCACCCGTCTGTCGGCCTTTATTACACTGATACCCGTCCTCAGGATGTCGGCCGTCGTGGTGCGCACGCCTCCGATAAAACCGTCCACGACGCCCCTCCTGAGCATCAGTGCGCCGAGCACCACGGGATCGCGCATCGCCCGGTCGAGGATCTCGCCCTCCAGGCTCCCCAGGCCCCGCGCTTGCCGGTACTCGTCCCGGTATCGCGCGTCCGCCGACAGTTCGCCCGCGTCAGAAACGGTTATGGGCCCTCCAGGTCCTGCAAGCGCCCCGGCGGCGCGCTCTACGAGCGCGCGATCGCCGAACAGAACCGCCCTGCCGATCAGGCCGTCGCGCGCGAGCCGCACCACCGCATCGAGCACCCGCGGGTCGTCCCCTTCGGGAAAAACGACGCTCCGGGGGTTCGCCTTCACGCGGTCGCTGAATCGCGTAAGAATCGTTGCCTCCGTTGCGCGGTCTTAGTTCCGGCCGGAAAACCTTTGCTGGAGCTTTTCGTTTACGAATTGGGGAACCAGAGAGGTGATGTCTCCTCCATAGCTGGCGACTTCCTTTACCATGTTGGAGGAAACGAAGGAATACTCGCTCTGTGCCATCAGAAACACCGTTTCTATGCCGGGAGCGAGCTTTTTATTCATAAGGGCTATCGCGTACTCGTATTCGAAGTCGACGATCGCCCTCAACCCTCTGAAAATCAGAGAAACACCCTGGGCGCGGCAGAAATCTACGAGCAAACCCTCAAACGCGACCGTTTCGACCGAACTTCCCTCACAGTGGCAGCAGCGCGCAAGCATCTCCAGCCGCTCCTGAACGGTGAAAAGCGGCTGCTTGGCGCTGTTTTTGGCAATGGCTATGATCAACCTGTCGCATATCTGCTTTGCTCTTTCAATTATGTCGAGGTGCCCATTGGTTAACGGATCGAAAGATCCGGGGTATATCCCAATTCGCATAAAAAGCCAACCAATCCTTTTCCGGCTGCTACAAGTAAATACGCTATAAAATATTTGTCAAGAAATAAGTGTCCGTCCGCCGAGCGTTCACTCAATTTTTATACATGAGAGCGTAGCGGTCCCTTCCTCCCCGGGAAAAATACGTCACGGCGCCCGCATAGCGTTTCCGCCAGTAATCGTTGTCCAGCCGCGCCAACGATACGCGCTTGCCGCTGCGCGGGGCGTGGATGAAGGATTCGCCTCCCGCGTAAATGCCTACATGGGAGATTTTGCCGCCCCGTATGGAGAAGAACAACAGATCTCCCGGCCCGAGCGAACGGCGCGATACGGGCCTTCCCGCCCGGTACTGCTCCACTGTTCCCCGCGGGAGTCGCAGACCGTTTCGATCGTACACGTACATTACAAAGCCGGAACAGTCGAATCCGTCGGGGCTCTCGCCGCCGTACCGGTAGGGGACGCCGAGATAGCGCTTCGCTGTCTGCACTACCTGGCCGCGCCGCCCCTCCGCGAGCGACCCCTGCCCCAGCCTTACGTGCGGCGGCGAACAGAACAGGGCCCCGGCAAGACCGGCGGAGATCATACCAATACAGAATCGCCCGAAGCTCGTCCGATACGTCCTCATGGTGTATTAATCGGAACGGAATTGAGGCTACTCAAGTCCTTGCGGTGCGGCATGACATTTCCCGGCGGAAATCCGCCGAAGCGGACCGGGGTGACTCAAATTTCGAGGCCCGCCGGATCTATCGAAAGGGATTCGAGGAATTCGTGCAGTTTCCCCTTGATGCTTTCGGGCGTTTCTTCGAATGCGCCGATGTCGAAAACCGGCACCTTGAACTTCTGGGCGATTTTCAGCGCCTGGCCGGTCCCGCCCTTCTGCTTACCGCCCCCGGTGTAGCAGATCACGAAGGCCGACGGTTTCTTGAGGTCTTCCCCCATAATGACGTGCGCGTAACGCGCGGCGCACTTTTTTGCGGAATCGCCGAGGGTCACCCATGCCGGATTGAACGCCGAGGCTATGGACAGGGCGCGCTCGCTGACCGCGTACAACGGCGAGTTGTTGCCGTTGAATCCCCTCCACGGGAGGTATATCTCCTTCTTTCCGGCCGCCGAGTCGCATCCGCGCTCGAAAGCGACGCTGCATCCCTCCGCGCCGCCCGAACGGAGCACATAGCCCTTCGAGGCCATGAAGGCGCCGATCTTCTCGACAATGGCTATGATGGAAGCGGGCGCCTCCCGCGCTCCTATTCCCGAATATACGAAGTTCGTTCCGTCATTTTCCATAGAGCTCCTCCGTATTTGTTATAAATATAGCCCGAACCAACCACGATTCCCGTATTATTTTCGGCTTTTTGCTGAAAAATGCCTCCACCATTTGTGCTCCGAAACCACATAATCCCCCGTTTTTCGCCGGAGGTCCATAAAAATACCCCGCCTGCCAAAAATTACTTTACGAAGCCGTTCGAAGTCTGCTTATATAACAAACCCGCCGCCCGACCGGCAGAAACGCCGCGTTTAGCGCGGCGATGCAGTTGCCGCGGCCGGTATCGCCGCAGATACCGTTGCGCGGAATCCTTCTCCGGATGGTGGACTAATGTATATAGGCATAGACATCGGCGGCACCACGATAAAGGGCGTGCTCACCAACCGCGACGGCGACGTCCTGTCGTTTAAAAAGATACCGATCGGGAAGACCGCGCCCGAAATCGAGAACTGCCTCATCGAACTCATACGCTCCCTGTCGGCGTCGCGCGGCATCGAGCCCGCGGCGCTCAAGGCGATCGGGGTCGGTTCGGCCGGCTCCATCGACCGCAACCGGGGAATGGTGCTCACCAGTCCCAACATCCCCGCCATACAGAAGTTCCCGCTTATAAAAACGATCGAGCGCCGCACGGGCGTGCGGGCGTTTCTGGAAAACGACGCCACCGTCGCCGTAATCGGCGAATGGTGGAAGGGCGCGGGACGGAAATACTCCAACTGGATCATGCTCACCCTTGGCACCGGAATCGGCGGCGGCCTGGTGATCGACAACCGCGTCTACACCGGGCAGTCCGGAAGCGCCATGGAGGTGGGTCACACCAGCATCGACTATCGCGGCCGGAAATGCCCCTGCGGCGGGACCGGGTGCCTCGAGCTGTACGCCTCGGCCACAGGGCTCATGCGTTACGCACGGAGCGTCATTCGCGGCGCTACCGGTTCCTCGCTCACCGCGCGCCTGAAGGCGGAAAAACTGAATCCAAGGATGATCGAAGAGGAGGCACTCCGCGGGGACTCGCTGTCGCTTCACATCTACACGCAGGTGTCGACCTGGCTGGGGATCGGCATCGCGAACCTGGTGAACATATTCAACCCGCAGGCCATCGTATTCGGCGGTGGCCTCTCGCGCGCGCACAGGCTGATATTCCCCGTTGTGAAGAACGTCGTCCACGAGCGGGTAATGGAGGGACTCGACCACAACATCCGGTATCTCATCATCCGCGACCAGGAGAAAGCGCCCGCGCTGGGCGCCGCGCGAATGGCCATGGATTCGCTCAAAAAATGATTCGAGGAGAAAACGATGGAAGCATTCTTCGCACATCCGCTCCTTTTCGGTGAGGACATCCTTAACCGGATTCACATTTTTGCCGGCCCCGTTCTCGACCATATAATGGTCGCCATTACGGTAATGGGCAACGAGATCTTCTATACGCTGCTCATCCCGCTTCTTTACTGGTGCGCCTCTAAGCGCATGGCGATCCTTGCGGGCGGTTCCTTTCTTGACGGGACTATGGTGAACGACGCGCTGAAGGACGTCTGGATGAACCCGCGCCCGGATCCCGCGAACCTCGTGCCCAATATCAACGAGCTCAACGAGCGCCACATCCCGAAGAACAGTCCGGGTTTCCCCAGCGGACATTCCCAGTCGGCCGTCGCCTTCTGGGGCGCGCTCGCCTGGTATGTCGGGAGGGCTCCTTTCGTCGCGGCGTGCGTCATCATCATCCTCCTCATCGCCTATTCGCGCCTGTATCTCGGCGTCCACTTCCTGGGAGATGTACTTGGCGGCCTTGCGTTCGGCCTGGTCGGTCTCGCGCTCTACATCGTCGCGGTCGCCTGGATCCGGAAAAAGCACGAGCTCATCAACCGATACGCGCTCATCGCCGCGGCGCTCATAGCCCCCTATCTGCTTTTCAAGCTTCTGCCGGGCCACGAACAGGCCAAGACGCTCGGCGTACTGTCGGGCTTTCTGGTGGGAATAATCCTGGAGCGCGACCGGGTCGATTTCAGTCCGCGGGCCGCGCTCACCGGGCACCTTCTTAAAATAGCAATCGGCCTCACCGGGGTCTTCGCCGTTAAGGCCGGCCTCAAGCCCCTCCTTCCCGAGATCGCCTCGGCCGACTTCTTTCGCTACTGGATCATGGGGATGTGGGTTACGCTTGCCGCCCCCTGGATCTTCGTGCGCTCCGGCATCTCCGGACAGGAAAAATGATGCGCGGGGGGCCTTCGTTTTTTATTTGACCGGCCTCCGCGCCGCGCATACCATCACGATGTCACAATACCCGTTCATCTCCCGGCCCGCACCGGGGGATTTTCATTCTTGAAGGGACCGCCGGCACGCGGCGGGAGGAGCGAAGCCACCATGACAAAAGAAAGCGCCGGCGGGAAAGCGCGCCTCGCGCGCATCAGGGCGAAGGTCCAGAAATTCGTTGAGGACTTCTATTCCGGCGAGATCACCTACAAGCGCCTGTCGGGCAAGCTCATCAACGCCGCCAAGGTGTTCATCGTCTCGTCCCGCAAGTTCATGATCGACGACTGCTTCACCAAGGCCTCGTCCATCGCCTACACCACCATCGTCTCGCTCATCCCGACCCTCACGGTTGGCCTCACGTTTTATTCCATCTTCGCCGGTGTGAGCGACAAGAAGGAGGAGCTTTTCAGGCGGGTCACGCTTTTTATGCTCGAGCACAACATAAAGCTCAATATCGACCCCATCATCGAATCGATCTCGAGCCTGATAGACAACGCGGGGAAAATCGGCGGCATCGGCGCCGTCATCGTCGTCTTTACCGCCACCGCGGTGCTGCGCACCCTCGAAAAAGCGCTTAACGACGTCTGGCGGGTAGAGAAGCAGCGCAGTATCTTCCTCAAGGTCATTTATTACTGGGCGGCGCTCACCCTGGGCCCCATCATGCTTATCGCCGGTACGACCGTCGCAACACAGCTTTCGTCGTTTTTCTCGGAGCCGAACTACCGTTCCGTGGTCGTTGAGGGAGACAGGCTGTGGGTGACCGGGCACAAGGCCAGCGTCGGCTTTACGAGCGGCGACCTTTCGCGGGTAACCGCCGTCCCGATCCAGCGCATCGATTTCGACAACCAGCAAATCTTCGAATTCGAATCGGCCGCCCGGGTTTTCCGCGAAGTCGAATACCGTGTGGAGCCGGGCGAGTTTGAAAAGACCGAGTTCACCGATCTGCAGTTTGTCGGGAAGATCGGCTGGGCGGTCGGCCGCAACGGAATCGTGCTGTACACCGACGACGGCGGCTCCTCGTGGCAGCTCGAAAAATGGGGATCGTTCGGTTTCCGCGACATCTACATGCTCGGGCCCAAAAGGGGGTTTATCGCCGCGGACAACGGCTATCTTTTCAGGACCGAAGACGGCGGCGAGACCTGGAAGCCCATCGAGTTCGAAAATTTCTCATCCAACCTGAATTCCATCACCTTTTACAACAATACCGGAATAATCACCACCGACCGCGGCGGACTCATTACGACCGCCGACGGTGGGAAGACCTGGAAGCTCACCTATCTCAACGAGGCCAGGAAGAAGAACCGCTGGATCAACCTCAACAGGGCCTTCCTGGTCAATGACCACACCGCCTGGGTGGTGGGCGACGAGGGCCTCATTCTCAACAGCACCAACGGCGGCCGCAGCTGGGACAACCATCGCTTCATGGAGCGCAATTATCTCGCGGTACACTTCATTAACGAATCGACCGGATTCATCGGCGGAGAGAGGGGCACGATCCTGATCACCACGGACGGCGGCGAAAAATGGACAAGGGTGAAGGTCTCCACTCCGCGCATCAACGATCTGACCTCCTTCTCCGGGGGAATCCTGGCGGTCGGCGACAACGGCACCATACTGAAAGCCGACAGGGAGGGCAGGCGCTGGCAGGGCACGGAAGGCGGCAGCGTTCTGGCGTTCCTGCTCAATTTCTTCGCGCCCTTCGTTTTCATCTGGCTCCTGTTCCTGCTCACCTATATCGTTATGCCCAACATGAAGATCCCCTTCAAGCCGGCGGCCATAGGGGCCTCCTTTACCGGCGCGGTATGGG
>CAZEAH010000176.1:0-6570 GCA_964510075.1 uncultured Leptospirales bacterium
GCGCTGAAGGGGGCGAAGGAGCCGGCGATCTGGTTTATTCTGGCCTCGTCCACGGCGCCCGCGCACGGACGGCATCCCCAGCGCTCCTCTTTAGGCGCATCGCCGTCCTTTGCGGATTTCTCCGCCGCGGGAGAGGCCTTCCGCTCGAGCGTGACCAGGGAGGCGCCGTAACGAATCTCGATCGACGCGATATCGCTTCCGGCCGCGGAGAAGATCTCGCGGTTTCTGAGCTCGTCGATCGGTTTTGTGAACTCGTCCAAAAGCGCTCCCTCGGCCAGGTAAACCGCGGGCCGCCCGGCCAGGCGCACATAGGTATGCCTGTAGGTGCTGCTCTTCTTTCCAAGGTAGACACGGCGCACCTCTTTCCCTCCGGCCCGCACGGAGACCTCCACCGCCCTGTCCTCGCCGAGGTCAAAGCGCTCATAATGTTCGCGCTCCGAAATGAGGTCGGAAAGCGACAGGTTTCTCAACTTTTCCTCAAGCCCGGCCACCGCCTTCGGGTCGGCGGGGTACTTCGCTTCGCCGAGGAACCAGGCGCCGTCCTCGAGGAAGAGCCGTACGGTTTCGCCGGGCCTTTTAATCACGATCTCCTCCGTTTCGCCGCTCCACGGCTCGATCCGCGGCAGGTCCGCCCCCTTCTCGCGCGTCAGAATGAAGAGCGCGACGGCAAGGACGAAGATGACGGCGAGGCTTGCGAGAACCTTCCTATTCATTGGTCACCTCCGGCGCGAATTCGGCCTGTACCCGCTTTCTCAATACGGAGCGCCTCCTCCATGCCGCAAGCCCGGCCAGGACGACGAAGAGCGGGAGCACGACGATATTGAACAACTTGAGCGCGAGCCGCATGCCGTCTCCCGTGTCCTTCAGCGGATTGAGCTCGAGGCCCTTGCTGCGCATTTCGGGCATGTCGTGATTTCCGGCGAGAAAGTCGATCATGTTATGGACAAGCACCGCGTTCGGCGTCTTGCCCTCTTTATCGATCACCGAGGGGGTCGTGATCTCGGAAGTGCCCACAACGATAATGCGCGCCGGGCTCAGCGTACGCTTGAGCATCTCCTCCCCGGCCACCGGGCCCTTTGCCGCCTGGGATTTCGCACGCGGCGGGCCGCTCTCCGCGAAATAGCTCGCGAGGTCGCCGCCGAGCGCGACGGCGAGCGTGAAGCGTCCCATCCGCGACGCGTCCGGCGGCGCCATCGTCCACGGCGAAAAGCTTATCCTCCCCTTCATGAGCCACGCGCGGTCCGACGAGGATACGAGCGCCTCGGCGCGCCTGTCCCGGGCAATCGAAAGGGAGGATGATTTCAGAAAGACGATTTTCTTGAGATATCGCGCAACGACGCTGTTTTCGCTCAGGCCGTCGCGGCCGACCATGGGCGCGAAATACAGGCTCTGCTCGCCCATGCCGCGCATGCTCGCCTGGTAGCAGCGCTCGTCGAGCACGATGTCGCGG
Organism: uncultured Leptospirales bacterium; assembly: GCA_964510075.1. Lineage (GTDB taxonomy): Bacteria > Spirochaetota > UBA4802 > UBA4802 > UBA5368 > MVZN01. Next base: position 1,451 of record CAZEAH010000176.1, read on the forward strand.
TTGACCGTAACGCCGTAGTGCTGGAGGAGCCCCTCGATTCCGGTGGACACCGGAAGCACCGCAGGTTCGCGCATGAACATGTTCTGCCCGTCCTGCTGCATTTCGGCGAAGGAATCGACAAAGAAGAGCGCCGAGCGCCCCTTCATGATGAACTGGTCGATTTTAAAAAGCTCCTCGTCGGTGAACGCGCTTCGAGGGCCGTTGACGATGATGGTCTTTATGTCGGCCGGGATTTCCTCCTTCGTGAGGTCGATGCTCTTCAGATCGTACATGTCCGACAAAAGCTCGCGGAGGGTCGCGGCGCCGTCGCGCTGGTTGTGGATATCGCGCTCGCCGTGGCCTGTTATGTAGCCCACGGCCGGGTTGATGCTTATCAGGTTGTCGAGCGCGACGTTAATACGCGACTCGAGGTCCTCGAGCCCGCCCACGGCGTACTGACCGAAGATGGTCCGCGCCAGTATTTGCACCGCCTCGAACCTTCCGTCATGTTCCAGCACCATGCCGAGCATACCTTCCCCCGGCGCCACGGCCCGTCCGTCCGGGCCGGTAAAGGCGGACCATTTGAGCCGCGGGAGCCCGTACGTTTCGGCCAGGTCGAGCGTTGCGCGATCGGCGCCCGGATCGACGTGTCGGAATTCGAGCCTGTTGTAATTGCGGGTGTTAGCCTTCTGTACTACGGCGCGCACCTTCTCGGTGAGGTTCTGCATTCCCGAGATGGGAAGGTTCGACGATGCGTACAGCGTGACCGTCACCGGCCGGTCGAGCCGGAGGAGCGAGTCGATCTTTCCGTTCATCTTCTGCATGAGCGTCGTGATGCGGTACTCGATTCCGTCGGGCTCGGTGATCGACGGGATCGTTTCGATGAGGTCGCCATGCACCACGGCGAGGCCCATGTAGGCGTTGCGCGCCGAGACCCGGTCGTTCTTGATCTCGCGTATCTGCACGGGGTGCACCCCGAAATCGGCCGCGGCGTCCCTGCTCTTCTCGACGTCCACAAACTCGTAACGAAAGTTGCGGTTCGCGCTCTGGGCGTACTCCTCCAGAAGATCGGAGAGATACCGGGAAACAGCGTTATACGGCGCCGGAAGGTCTTTCGAGAAGAACACTTTTACAGTGAGCGGCTCTTCCAGGGATGATACGATTTTCGTGCTTACGGGCGAGAGCGAGTAGGCGTTGTTCGCCGTGAGGTCCAGGCGGAAATACAGAAAGAGCCCGACGAGGTTTACCAGCACGATGATGACGATGCTGAACAGCCACTGGTGGCGCTCGTCGGCCGCGGCGGCAATTGAGGAGCGAGCCCGCTCAATAAGCGCCCTGAAATCGATTGATGGCATTTTCATTGTCGGCTATCTCCTTTCCTCGAGCATTCGGACCGTCCCGATGAACGCGACGGCGGCCAGAGACAGGAAGTACAGAATGTCCCGCGAGTCGATGATTCCGCGGGAGATATTTCGAAAATGAAAGTCGGCGCCCATATATTCGACAGCGCTTTGCAGGGGCGCGGGCAGGAAGAACAGGAACTTGTCGATGAGCGTGAGGGTCAGGCAGATGACCAGCCCGACGATGAATGCCACTATCTGGTTCCTGGTGAGCGACGAGGCGAACACTCCTGCCGCGGAAAAGGCGAGCCCCAGAAGGAGCGCGCCGAGGTAGCCGCCGATCACCGGGCCCGGATCGAGCGAACCGACCAGCGCCGCCGAAACGGCGTACGAGAGCGTGGGCGCCAGCATAAGCGCGACGAACGCCGCCCCCGCGAGAAGCTTTCCCAGAACGACGTCGCGCATGGAGACGGGAAGCGTCATGAGGATCTCGAACGATCCCGAGTGCTTTTCTTCCGAAAAAAGCCGCATGGTCACCGCGGGCACGACAAACGACAGAACCAGCGGCAGAAGCTGGAAAAACCCCCGCAGCTCGGCCTGGTTATACAGAAAGAACGTGGAGAAGAAAAACCATCCGGTAATCACGAGGAAAACCGTGATCACGATATAGGCGATCGGCGTCGTGAAATATCCCGACAGCTCCTTTTTCATTATCGTGAGCGGCTGTTTATAATTCATCGTCACCTCCCCTGGTAAGCCGGCGGAATACGTGTTCCAGCGTCTCGCGCTCTGTCGCCATCTCGTAGATATCCCAGCCCGCGTCGCGCAGCGCGGCAAAGACGGCAGGCCGTATGTCGGCCCCTCCCTCGCCGCGAACGGCCGCGGCCGCCAGACCCTCGGCATCGTCGAGCGGTTCGACCGAATGCACGCCGGGCACACCGGCAAGCCGCGAGGCCAATTGCGGAAAGTCGGCGCCCTTCGCCCGGACCGTGAGGCGCATCGCGCCCCCGGCGGCCGCCTTGAGCTCGGCGGTACGGGAATCGGCAACGATTCTGCCGTGGTCGATGATGATGACGCGGTCGCAGGTCGCCTCGACCTCGGAAAGGATGTGCGTGGACAGGATCACCGTCTTCTTTTTTCCTATTTCCTTGATGAGCTTTCGTATCTCGACAATCTGGTTGGGGTCGAGACCGCTGGTGGGCTCGTCCAGTATAAGTATCTCCGGATCGTGCATCATGGCGTGAGCGAGGCCCACGCGCTGGCGGTATCCTTTTGACAGCTCGCCGATGTTCTTGTGCATGACCTCTCCGATGCCGCACATCGCCGCGACGTCGCGAAGTCTCGAGTCGTCGCCCACTCCGCGAAGGCGCCCGACGTACGCCAGATAGTCGCGGACCATCATATCGGCGTACAGAGGGGCCGATTCGGGAAGGTAGCCGATCATGCGCTTGACCTCCAGCGGCTCCCTGTCGACCGGGTGGTCGCCGACGCTGATCCTTCCGGCGTCAGGAGGAAGATAGCAGGTGAGCATCCTCAGCGTCGTCGTTTTGCCGGCCCCGTTGGGCCCCAGAAGGCCGGTGATCTCGCCCCTTCGAATGACGAACGAGATGTCGTTCACCGCGCGGAAATCCCCGTACAGCTTGCTTACATTATTCACGCTGATCATGTGCGTTAACGACCCTCCTTGTGCGAATAGTGCGTATTCCGTCGGCGTGGCAGCGCCGGATTAGCGTCCCGGCGGACCGGACATATCGATATGTATTCCGCGCGGACGTCAATGTTACAGCCGGCGCGCACTCATCTGCTGTATTGTTTCCGGCGGAAAGGCAAGTTATTTTTACGGGCCCCCGGCTGTTCATCCATGCGCGGAGGCGAAAGAGCGCATGTAATCGGCAAGCGCCTCGGCCCCCTCAACGGGCATGGCGTTGTAGAGCGAGGCGCGGAACCCGCCGACGCTTTTGTGGCCCTTAAGACCGATCATGCTTTCTTTCTCGGCCCCCTCGAGAAACTCGCGGTCGAGGCGCGGGTCGGCGAGGGTCCAGACGACGTTCATGGTCGAACGGCTCGCGGGCTCGACGGGGGTGCGGTAAAAGCCCCCGCTTTCGTCGATCGCCCGATAGACGGCGGCGGCCCGGGCGTCCCTGCGACGCTCGATCTCCGGAAGCCCGCCGATCGATTTAACCCACCTCAGGATGAGCGTCGTCATCCAGACGATAAAGGTGGGCGGCGTGTTGAAAAGCGAGTCGCTGTCGGCATGCAGGTCGTACCGCAGATACGCGGGAAGATCGCGCCGGGCGGCGGCGAGAAAATCCTTTTTGAGTATGACCAGCGTCATTCCCGCCGGCGCCAGGTTCTTCTGGGTACCGGCGTACAGCATGCTGATGCGCTCCCAGGGCAGAGGTCGCGAAAGCACGTCCGAGGACATGTCTATCACGAGGGGCGTTCCTCCGGTGTCCGGGAATTCCTTCCACTGGATGCCTCCGATCGTTTCATTGGAACACATATGGACATACGCGGCGTCATTCCGGAACCGTATCTCGCCCGCCGCGGGTATTCGGGTATAAGCGGAGTCGGCCCCGTCCCAGAGAATGCGCGCATCACCCACAACCGACGCGTCCGCGTGGGCGCGTTTCGCCCAGTGTCCGGTAATGATATAGTCCGCCGGACGCCCCCCGCCGAGAAAGGCAAGAGGCACCATGGCGAACTGCATGGTCGCGCCGCCCTGGAGAAAAAGTATGTGGTAGTCCGCCGGTACGGCGAGCAGTTCCCGTACAAGCGATATCGCCTCCCTGTGGACAGCGTCGTAATGGCCGCCCCGATGGCTCATTTCGATAAGGGACATGCCGGTTCCCCGGTAATCGACGAGTTCCGCGGCCGCCTCCTTGAGCGCGGCCGTCGGCAGTGTCGACGGACCCGCCGCGAAATTATATACTCTTGTCATCCTGCGTTACACTCCCGTGTGTTGCCTCGCGCGCCGCCGCGCGATGTACCTGCATAGCCGGGGGGATTTTTTAATTCAATAACTTTTACTGCATAAAGAAGCGGCCGGCCCGTGTTCACCGGGCATATTACACTTAGCGCGGTATATTCTGCAAGCGTTGCTATTTTAATTTACATAATAAGTGACCCGCTGAATACGAACATTCTAAAAATAATGTAAAACTGCTTTACAAATGCACATGCTCGACTATGAGTGGATTGGCTATGATTCCACCCGCGGGATAAGGCCGCAGGCCGAACGGGCGCGCGTCTGTGCCCGGCCGCGCGCGTGGCACCGTCATCATAATTACAGAAGGGCCGGCGATTCAACAACTGCAAGGAGAGGTGGTTTATGAACATTCTTATCTTCGGGCCCAACGGCAGCGGAAAGGGCACGCAGGGAGCCCTGGTTCAGAAAAAATACAACATTCCGCACATCGAGTCGGGCGTCATCTTCAGGGAGAACATTAAAAAAAGGACCCATCTGGGACAGCAGGCGAAGGAATACATCGACCGCGGCAACCTCGTTCCCGACGGCATCACTATTCCGATGATCCTCCACCGCCTCAAGGAGGACGACTGCAAGGTGGGATGGCTCCTCGACGGCTTCCCCCGCAACTACGAACAGGCGAAGGCCCTCAATTACTCTATGAACGAGTTCAACGTAAAGCTCGATTACGTCATCGAAATCGTGCTCGACCGGGAAATCGCGAAAAAGCGCATAATGGGTCGGCGTATTTGTGAGAACGACGGCAACCATCCGAACAATATATACATCGACGCTATCAAGCCCACCGAAAAGGACGGCGGCTACGTTTGCAG